>NZ_JBEZEB010000012.1:0-223157 GCF_040648615.1 Catellatospora sp. NPDC049111
GGCCGGCGCGCCCGCCCCCCACCCCCCCCCCGCGACTCTTTAAGAGTTGCGCGGGGCGGGGCCGGTCAGGGGCGCCAGCCGCGGGAGTGGAGGGCCTGGCGGATCTCGGTGAGGACGGTAGGGAGGTCGGCGCGGAGTCGGCGGCTGGTCACGTGTAGGACGATCCAGTCCTCGGCGACGAGCAGGTTCAACCGGCGGCGGTCGAGGTGGAACTGGTCGGGATCGTCGTGCCACTCTCCGTCGTACTCGACCGCGACCCGGTATTCGGGCCAGGCCAGGTCGGGGTGCAGCACACGGCCGCGCACCGGTACGGCGAGCTGCGCCTGTGGGCGGGGCAGGCCCGAGAGGACGATGCGGACCCGCAGCTGAGACTCCGGCGGGGATTGCGAGCGGCCGTCGGCGAGCGCGAAGGCGCGCCGGGCCAAGGCGCTGCCACGTCGACCCTGCCGTGCGCGGACCAGTACGGCGAGTTGGGCGACCTCTACCAGGCCGTTGCCGAGCATCGAATCGATCACGGTCACGGCGCGGACCACGTCGAGCCAGCCCGCCAGGTCCCAGGCGGTCCGAAGCGGTGTCGTGTACAGGTGCCCGTCCAACTCCATGGTCTCGTCGGGTTCGAGAACGGTCTCGTGGAAGCGCACTCCCCGCTGGCGCAGCATGGCGGCCTTCGGATGGGTGATGACGTGGACGTCGTCGTGGAATGCGGCGGCGTGCCGCACGCCGAGCCGGTATGCCGCGGAAGGACCGGCGACGACGGCGTCCGGCGGGAGCCCCATCAGCACCGATCGGGTGATCAGCTCGTGGTCGCGAGTGAGCCGGGCGTCGGCGTACACGTCGTAGCGGAGCCGGATCCAGGCGTTGGAGCGGACCTGGTGGGCGGTGAGTACACCGTGCCTCAGCACGTCGGAGCGGCGGAAGAGCCGGCCGACGAGTTCCGGTGGGCGATAGGGCCTACGTGGCATGACCGTCAGCCTGACGCCATCCACACCTCCTGTGGAAGCCCTGTGGATAACCGTGTGGACAACCCCGTTCGCAACTGTGGATAACTTGCGGCTACCTGGGGATACCGAGGCCGCAAGTCTTTAAGAGTTGCGGCAGAGGGGGTCAGGAGAGGGCGGTGGTGATGGTGGTGGCGGCGGCTACTACGAGGGGGCCGACGGTGGGGGCGTCGAGGGGGGCCAGGGCGACGACGCCGACGGAGGCGCGGAGGCCTTCGACGGCGTGGACTCGGGCGGCTATGCCGTACGCGCCGGGTTGGAGTTCGCCGGAGGAGACGGTCCAGCCTTCGGCGTCGGAGAGGATGGCGCGGCCCGCGGCGCCGGACTCGAGCGGGTGCCGGGAGCCGGTGCGGTAGGCGACGTGGAACATGGTCGAGCTGGGTTCGACGACGGCGATCGCGACGGCCTCGTCGCCGTCGGCGACGGTGAGGTGCGCTGTGGCGTGGACCTGGTCGGCGAGGCGGCGCAGGGCGGGCAGGGCCGCGTCGGCGAGCAGCGGCTGGGCGCGCCGGGCCAGGTGCAGCAGCCCGACGCCGAGCCGCAGCCGCCCGCCGGAGTCGCGGCGTACCAGGGAATGTTCGGTGAGTGTGGTGACCAGCCGGTACACCACGGCGCGGCCGACGCCGAGGCGGTTGGCTGCCTCGGTGACGGTGAGTCCGCCGGGGGTGTCCGCGACCAGGGTCAGCAGGCGCAGCCCGCGATCGAGCGTCTGTGCGGTGTCCACGCGCCAAGCCTAGGCGTCGACCGGGATGACTAGAGTGGCGGAGTGATCAAGGCGGTGGTGTTCGACGCGGACGAGACGTTGCTCGATCTGCGGCCGGCGGTCGACTATGCGCTGGAGCAGGTGCTCGGCAGCCTGCGCGCGCTGGAGCCGGGCCTGGCGCTGACCCGCGAGCACCTGCGGGAGAGCTGGCAGGAGGTGTTCGCCGAGGACCCGGGAGCGCCCGTCCCGTATATCCGGCGCGAGTCGCTGCGCCGGTCGCTGGAGCGGTTCGGCCTGGAACGGCACCTCGACGATCACTACGAGCTGTTCTTCCGGCACCGGTACGAGCACACCCGGCCGTTCCCGGACGCGCTGGCGACGCTGGCCGATCTGCGGGCGGCGTACCTGCTGGGTTATGCGACCAACGGCAACTCGACGGCGGATCGGTGCGGGCTGGGCGGCGAGTTCGCCTTCGAGCTGTACGCCCACCAGGACGGCCTGCCGAAGAAGCCCGCGCCGGAGTTCTTCGCCGCGGTCGTCGCGGCCGCCGGTGCGAAGCCGGAGGAGATCGTCTACGTCGGCGACAACTACCACCACGATGTCGAGGCTCCGGCCGCGGCCGGGATGCGCACGGTCTGGGTGAATCGCGCCGGTCGCGACCTGCCTGGCCCCGTCGTGCCGGACCTGACGGTCGAGCGCCTGGCGCAGCTTCCGGAGAGGTTGGGTGGGCTCACCCGACGTCCCGCGACATGGGACGACGTACCCCCTGCGAGTGACGGTGCAGGGCGCTGACCTGCGGTTCCGCTAACGTGTACCGATGATCACAACTGTCGCCTTCGACGCCGACGACACGCTGGTGGACATCCGCACCGCCGTGACCGCGGGCCTGAGCGCGGTCACCGCCGCGGTGGCCGACCCCGCGCTGACCCTGGAGTTGTTCGCCGCCGACGCCGAGGACCACTGGACGCTGCTGGCCGACCGGCCCGCGCGCGACATCCGGGCCGCCGCGATGCGGCACACCCTGGCCCGGGCCGGTCGCGAGCGCGAGCTGGACCGATGGCTGGAGCTGTTCTTCGAGGTGCGGTTCGCGAACTCGCGTCCGTTCGACGGGGTGGCGGCGGTGCTGGACAAGCTGAGCCGCGACTACCGGCTCGGGTACGCGACAAACGCCAACAGCCTGGCCGCCCGGTGCGGGCTGGGCGGGCGCTTCGCGTTCGAGCTGTACGCGCTGGAGAACGGGGTGCCGAAGAAGCCGGCCCGGGGCTTCTTCGACGCGGTGCTCGCCGCGGCGTCGGCCCAGCCGCACGAGGTGGTGTACGTCGGCGACTCCTACGACCACGACGTCGCCGGGGCGGCGGGAGCGGGCCTGCGTACCGTCTGGCTGAACCGGTCGGGAGCCCCCGCGCCCGGACCGGTCCGCGCCGACGTGGTGATCACCGACCTGACCGAATTGCCCGACGCGGTGGCTTCGCTCAACGGCTGACGCAGCGCCCCGTCCGCTTGCCGCGCTCTGGCACCATGCCGGGCGTGGCGGGGAAGCTTACGGGGGCGGATGGCCGGCAGTGGTGGGTCGGGCGGCGCTGGCTGCCCTGGCAGCCGGCCCGCCGGCGCGGCGCGCGCGAGGTCGTGGGCGAGTTGCTGCCCCTGGCCGGCGGGGAGTTCGGGTGCCTGGTGATCCTGGGGGTCCTGCTGTTCGTGCCGGTGCTCCTTCTGGTGGTGTTGCTCGCCGCCGAGTGGCTACTGGCGCTGCTACTGCTGCCGCTGTGGGTGCTCGCCCGGGTCCTGTTCGGCGCACCGTGGCTGATCGTGGCCCGGGGCAGGTCCGCGGAGGGCCGCCGCTGGCGCTACTACGGCAAGGTCAGCGGCTGGCGGGCCGGGACGGCGCTGATCGACGAGGTCCGGGCCGAGATCGAGCGGTACGGCGAGCCGCGCTCGCTCGGCGCGCCGGTCTCAGCCGAGCAGGCCGACATCGCCGTGTGGGGCGAGGAGTCGCTGCGGCTGGTGCAGTCCGGCGAGCCCCTGGAGATCGAGGGCCAGGTGTACGGCACGACCTCGTCCTACGCCCGCAACGGGTGGCTGAGCGGGTGGCTGCGGGCCGACGAGGTCTCGCTGAGCATCTCGCAGGCCGACGGAGTCGCCCGCCGGGCCATCCCCGTGCTCGGGGGATCGGCGCTGCCGGAGACCCCGTCGACGAAGGCGGACCGGGTGGCGATCGGAGACCTGGCGGTGATCGGCGTCACCGGCACCGATGGCCGTGAGTATCGAATCGCCGTCGATCCGGATGAGCTTGAGGCGTTGCGGTGGTTGCAGTCGCGATGGACCGCCCCGCATTGACTATCCTTGTCCGGTGACGTTGAGACTCTTTGACACCGCGACCCGACAGGTGCGCGACTTCGTGCCGCGCGTTCCCGGTCAGGCCTCCGTGTACCTGTGTGGTCTCACCGTCCAGTCCGGCCCGCACATCGGCCACCTGCGCTCGGGCGTCAACTACGACGTGCTGCGGCGCTGGCTGATCCACTCGGGCTACGACGTCGTGTTCGTGCGTAACATCACCGACATCGACGACAAGATCCTCACCAAATCGCTGGAGCAGGGTCGCCCGTTCTGGTCGATCGCGTACGCCAACGAGGTGACGCTCGCCGCCGCGTACCGGGCCTTGAACGTGCTCGCCCCGACGTACGAGCCGCGCGCCACCGGGCACGTGCCCGAGATGCACGAGCTGATCACCGACCTGATCGAGCGCGGCAACGCGTACCCGAGCAACGACGGCAGCGGCGACGTCTACTTCTCCGTGAGTTCCTTCGCCGACTACGGCGCCCTGTCCGGGCAGCGGTCCGACGACATGCTGGCCGCGCCCGACGGCCCGGAGCGGGCCAAGCGCGACCCGCGCGACTTCGCGCTGTGGAAGGGCGCCAAGACCGAGGAGCCCGACGACGCCGAGTGGCCCTCGCCGTGGGGCCGCGGCCGGCCCGGCTGGCACATCGAGTGCTCCGCGATGGCCAAGCGCTACCTGGGCGCGGAGTTCGACATCCACGGCGGCGGCCTCGACCTGGTCTTCCCGCACCACGAGAACGAGCAGGCGCAGTCGCGCGCCGCCGGGCTGGCGTTCGCTCGGTTCTGGGTGCACCACGGCCTGCTCAACCTCGGCGAGGCCAAGATGAGCAAGTCGCTGGGCAACGTCATCGACCTCGACGCGGTCGTCGAGCACGGCATCCGGCCCGTCGACCTGCGCTACTACATGCTGTCCCCGCACTATCGGGCCCGCATCGACTTCAGTTGGGGCGCGCTGGAGGAGGCCGCCACGGCGTACCGCCGCATCGAGGGCTTCGTGCAGCGGGCCGTGGAACTCGTCGGGGTCGTCGAGCCGACGATGCTGTGCGCCGACTTCACCGCCGCCATGGACGACGACCTCAACACCTCGGCCGCGCTCGCGGCCCTGCACGAGGTGGTGCGCGAGGGCAACACCGCCCTGGCCGCCGGGAACGACAAGGCCGCCGCGGGCGCGCTGGGCAGCGTCCGGGCCATGCTCGGGGTGCTCGGCATCGACCCGCTCGACGCGGCCTGGGCCGAGAGCAAGGGCGGCAGCGGGCTGCGCAGCACGGTCGACGCGCTGGTCGCGCTCGCCCTGGAGCAGCGCACGGCCGCACGAGGACGCAAGGACTGGGCCGCCGCGGACGCTGTGCGGGATCAGCTCAAACAGGCCGGAGTCGTGGTGGAGGACACCCCGCACGGTCCACGCTGGACGATCGGAAGTGAACTGTAATGCCGGGCAACTCGCAACGCCGGAACATACGCCAGGTCAGCAAGAAGACCGCCGTCAAGGGGACGGGCGGCAAGGGCAAGGACACCCTGAAGGGCCGGGGCAAGACGCTGCCCGCTGACGAGCGTCCGTGGCACAAGGGTTACTCGGGCACCGAGAAGCTGCCCTCCAAGACCGCCTGGAAGCAGGACAAGGAGCGCAAGGCCGCCGCGGCCGAGGGGCGTGCCCCGAAGATCGGCAAGCCCGGCACCAAGGACACCACCTGGGGCCGCGGCAGCGGCGGCAAGGGCACCCCGACCAAGCGCACCCCGGCCGGCCGCGGCGGCGCTCCGGTGCGCAGCGGCCCGCGGGTCGCGCCCGGCCGCAAGTCGCTGACCCCGAAGGACGCGCCGGAGCTGCTCGTCGGCCGCAACCCGGTGAACGAGGCGCTGCGCGCGCACGTGCCCGCGACCGCGCTCTACGTGGCCCAGGGCATCGACATCGACGAGCGGGTCAGTGAGGTCGTGCGCACCGCGGGCGACCGGGGCATCCCGATCCTGGAGGTCAGCCGCGCCGAGCTCGATCGGCTCACCGGCGGCGTGCTGCACCAGGGCATCGGCATCCAGGTGCCGCCGTACGCGTACGAGACCTTCGACGACATGCTCGCCGCTTCGATCGAGCACCCGGAGCCGCTGCTGGTGGCGCTGGACGGGGTCACCGACCCGCGCAACCTCGGTGCGGTGATCCGCTCCGCGGCGGCGTTCGGCGCGCAGGGCATCTTCGTGCCCGAGCGGCGGGCCGCGGGCATCACCGCGACCGCGTGGCGTACCAGCGCGGGCGCGGCGGCGCGGCTGCCGGTGGCGCAGGTGACTAACATGACCCGCGCGCTCAAGCAGGCGCAGTCGGAGGGCTTCGTGGTCGTCGGGCTGGACGCCGACGGGGAGACGGACCTCTACCAGCTGGAGGCCGCGGTCGGGCCGCTGGTCGTGGTGGTCGGCTCGGAGGGGCGCGGTCTCGGCCGGCTCGTCGGGCAGACCTGCGACATGCGGGTGAGCATCCCGATCGTGTCCGAGGTCGAGTCGCTCAACGCGTCCGTGGCCGCGGCCGTGGCCCTGGCCGAGGTGGCCCGCCGCCGGGCGGCGTGACCTGGCCGCGTTCGCGCGGCGCTTCTTCGCATAGACGGTGGCCTATCACATCGACTCCGAGCCACGGAAACTCGATGTGATAGGCCAGCGTCTATCGAGGGACGGGGTGCGGCGGCGCGCCGGCCGGGCCGCCGGTCAGTCGGGCTGGCGGGTCATCGCGAGCACGTCGAGGGCCGCGTCGAGCTGTTCCTCGGTCAGCTTGCCGGCCTCCACGTGGCCCCGTTCCACGACGACCTGGCGGATGGTCTTGTTCTCCGCCAGGGCCTGCTTGGCGACGGCCGCCGCCTCCTCGTACCCGATGTGGCGGTTGAGCGGCGTCACGATCGACGGAGAGCCCTCGGCGTACAGCCGGGCCACCTCCTCGTTGGCCTGGAGTCCCGCCACGCACTTGACGGCCAGCAGGCGGCTCGCGTTGGCCAGCAGGGTGATGGACTCCAGCAGGTTGCGGGCCATCACGGGGAGCATGACGTTCAGCTCGAAGTCGCCCTGCGAGCCGCTGAAGGCGACCGTGGTGTCGTTGCCGATGACCTGCGCGCAGACCTGGCGAACGGACTCACAGATGACCGGGTTCACCTTGCCCGGCATGATCGACGAACCGGGCTGCAGGTCGGGGATGCGCAGCTCGCTGAGGCCCGCCCGGGGTCCGGAGCCCATCCACCGGATGTCATTGGCGATCTTGTACAGGCTGACCGCGGTCGTGCGGAGCTGACCCGACAGCTCCACCAGGGCGTCCCGGGCACCGTGCGCCTCGAAGTGGTTCTCGGCCTCCTTGACCGGCAGCCCCGTGTCGGCGGCCAGCCGCCGGTACACCTCGCGGCGGAACTCCGCGCTCGCGTTCACGCCGGTGCCGACGGCGGTGCCGCCCAGCGGCAGCTCGGCGACGTGCGGCAAGGTCGACGCGACCCGCTCGGCGGCGCGGTGCACCTGCTGGGCGTACCCGGAGAACTCCTGGCCCAGGGTCACCGGTGTGGCGTCCATCAGGTGGGTGCGCCCCGACTTCACCACGTGCGCGAACTCCCGCGCCTTGCGCGACAGCGCCTGCTCCAGCTCCAGCAGCGCGGGGCGCAGCTCGTACGCCACCAGCCGCAGCGCGGCCAGGTGGATCGCCGACGGGAACACGTCGTTGCTGGACTGCGAGGCGTTCACCTGGTCGTTCGGGTGCACCGTCCGGCCCAGGCGCTGCCCGGCCAGGCGGGCCAGCACCTCGTTCATGTTCATGTTGGTCGAGGTGCCCGAACCGGTCTGGTACACGTCGAGCGGGAAGTGCTCCGCGAAGTCGCCCTCGACGATCTCCCGGGCGGCCGAGGCGATCGCGCCCGCGGTCTGCGCGTCCAGGTCGCCGGTGGCCGCGTTGGCTTCGGCCGCCGCCGCCTTGATCTGGGCAAGAGCGATGATCAGGGGGTACGGCAGGACCGTCCCCGACACCGGGAAGTTCTCGATCGCCCGCTGGGTCTGCGCGCCCCACAGGGCGTCGGCGGGCACCCGCACCTCGCCCATCGTGTCGTGCTCGACTCGATACTCCGTCATGGCTCCATGCTTACCCCCTGGAGCACGGGTAACCGAAGATCGGCACGCACATCACAAAAGGGCGGGACCGTTTCCGGTCCCGCCCTTCCTGCTTACTGCCTGCGTCAGATGCGCACGCCGGAGGCGGCGTGGAACGCGTGGTGGCTACCGACCACCGGCTTGACGAACACGGTGTCGCCGAGGCTCGGCATCGCCTGACGGGTCGTGGTGACCACGAACCGCTCCTCGCCACCGTTGATCGCGGCGTGGCCGTACACGTTGGCGTTGGCGCCCAGGTCCTCGACCAGGTCGACGACGATCGGCATGCCGCCCTCGCTGGCGCCCACCAGGTCCGAGTCCTCGGGGCGGAAGCCCACGGTGACCTGGCCGTTGCCGCCCTCGGCCTGCGCCGCGGCGACCTGCTCACGGGTGAGCGGGAGCACCATCTGGCCGAACACCGCGCCGGCGTCGGTCAGCTGCACGGTCTTGATGTTCATGGCCGGCGAGCCGATGAAGCCCGCGACGAACACGTTCGACGGCCGGTCGTACAGGGCACGCGGGGTGTCGCACTGCTGCAGCACACCGTCGAGCAGCACGGCCACCCGGTGACCCATGGTCATGGCCTCGACCTGGTCGTGCGTGACGTACACCGTGGTGATGCCCAGCTGCGACTGCAGCGTGGCGATCTGCGAACGGGTCTGCACGCGCAGCTTGGCGTCGAGGTTCGACAGCGGCTCGTCCATGAGGAAGACCTGCGGCTCACGCACGATGGCGCGGCCCATGGCGACACGCTGGCGCTGACCGCCGGAGAGCGCCTTCGGCTTGCGGTTGAGGTACTCCTCCAGCTGCAGCATCTGCGCGGCCTTCTTGACCCGGACGTCGATCTCCGACTTCGGGGTCTTGCGCAGCTTGAGCGCGAACGCCATGTTCTCGTACACCGTCATGTGCGGGTAGAGGGCGTAGTTCTGGAAGACCATCGCGATGTCCCGCGACTTCGGCGGGAGGTTCGTGACGTCCTTGTCGTTGATGTAGATCGCGCCCTGGTCGACGTCCTCGAGACCGGCCAGCATCCGCAGGCTGGTGGACTTGCCACAGCCGGACGGGCCGACGAGGACGAGGAACTCGCCGTCGTTGATCTGGAGGTCGAGCTGGTCGACGGCGGGGCGGTCGGTGCCCGGGTAGATCCGGGACGCCTTGGCATAGGTGACGGTAGCCACGGGGGTGTGTCCTTCCACCGGCAGGAACGTGCCGGACGATCCGAGTGAAAGTGAAGTGCCGGCCACGTTTTCACGAACCCGGCGTTCGCCAAAGTAACCGCGTTACGGCCGGTAAACAAGCCCGTGGATCATCATGTGGAACGCGTCTGCCAGGCAAAACGGACGCTATGGTGATGATCGGTACGAAACTCCGGGGAATCCGGTAGCGGACCTGATACGTACGGCGCGTACCATCGCTGGGTACGGCCGCTCCTGAGCCGTGCATGCCGGCCTGGCGCAATTGGTAGCGCACCCGACTTGTAATCGGAAGGTTAGGGGTTCAAGTCCCCTGGTCGGCTCCATGATCCGGCTTCTTCGGGGGCCAGAATGTCACATACGTATCACATGGGCCTTGCGCTGCTCAGATTGCCAGGGCTTCCCCCAGGGCATCGCCAGCGCTACGAAGTCGTTCGGCCATCGCATGCTGGTACCCGTGGGTCACGGTGATCTGAGACTGTCCGAGCCACGCGGCGACCACTACATCGGGGAAGCCCATGTCGCCCAGTAGCGATGCCGCGCAGTGGCGGGCACCGTGCAGCGGGATGCGGGGGACAGGGGCCTCCTTCGTCAGCACGTTGAAGCGGTCGCTGTGCGAGTCAGGGTTGTAGCCCTCGCCGATCTCGTTGACGAACACCAGGCCCGTCTGGAAGTAGTCGCGTCCCGCTGTCTTCTTCTCTTCCTCCTGCCGTCGCTGGTGTTCCTTCAGCGCTGTGATGACTACCTCCGGCATGGGCAGGCTCCGGCTTCGCCCGCGTCCCTTCGGCGTGCCGGTGTGCACCGTCCCCCGGACGTAGACGCGGTTCTGGGCCACGCGTAGCGAAGGCGTACCGGGTGGCAACTTCCGCTGCTTCGCCTTGTCTCCCGTGAAGTCCACGTCTTCCCACCGCAGTCCGAGGACTTCGCCACGACGCAGCCCCAGCAGCGCCAGTAGCCACGCGGCGTACAGGCGGTCTTCCCGGACGTGCCGCAGGAACATCAGCGCGTCATCCGTCTGCCATGCACCACGCTCCTCGGCGGCCGTGTGGTCCAGCGGCAGCCTGTCGACGAGTTCGCCTACGTTGTAGGGGACAAGGCGGCGCTTCACGGCGACCTTCAGCGCCATCGTGACCAGCGTCAGCATCAGGTTCACCGTGCGGTTCGCCAGAGGCTTGCCCTTCGTGCCCACCTTGCGTGCCTTGCCCGACAGCATGTCGGCCTTCACCTTCTCCAGGTGCGGGCTGTCCAGCGACTGCAACGGCAGGTTCCCGTAGTGCTCGATGACGATCGCGAGAGCGTCCACGTAGCCCTGGTGTGTGCTGGGCTTCTTGCTCCGCTTCGTCTCTAGCCACTCCGTCATGTACTCGGCGACGGTCAGCTTCCGGTTGGGCATGACCAGCGTGCCCTGCGAGTTCTCGGTGCGCAGCCGCGACAGCTCGTTCTGCGCCTCCTTGAGCGTGTCGAACGTGAAGGTGCGCTGGTCCACCTTGCCGTTGGGCTTGATGCCAAGGCCGAGCCGGAACCTGTACCGCGTCGCGCCGTTCTTGAGCACCACCTTCTTGATGATGTCCGGCTTGCGGGCCACCGCTGTCCTCCTTCTTTCAGGAGTTGAATAAGAATGGAGTGTTTCAACAGATGAAAAGCGATGTAGTGCCCTGGTGTAGAAGGCACTACATCGCTTTCTGTGGGCTGTGCAGCTAGCCCGGCTTAACCCTACAACAGTGGTTTAATAAATCGTGTGACAGTCGCATTGAACCCCACACTCAAACCGTTCCTCAACGTCGCGGAAGCAGCGAAGTTCCTGCGCATCAGTCGGGAGAAGCTGTACGGGGACATCCGCCAGGGTCTGATCCCGGCCATCCGCCTGGGGCCGCGTACCACGCGCATCGCCACCAGCCTGCTGATGGACATGGCAGGTATGTCCATCCCCGCACAACCGATCGAGTCTCCGAAGGAACGGCCGAAGTCGAAGAAGGCTACTGCGCCGAAGAAGCCCAGCGGACTACGCCGCCGGAAGAAGTGAAGACAAGAAGACGGGGCACCGCGTCGTAGCGCAGGTGCCCCGCCCTCTTTCTAACCCCACCCCTGGGGTTGCCTATCTACGAACCCGGAAAAGCACCTGAGAGGGCCACACAGCCACTTTCCGGCCCGCCCGGTGTCCTTCTGTCAGTTGGACCACCGGACGGCCTGTGTGGTCATCTGAGACGGCCACGATCTGCCCCACGGCATCACTGTCCAGGTCGACAGCCACGTAGTCACCGATCGACACCATCTCCCCGCTCGTGTCCACCCAATTCGTCGAGCTAGACATCTACGAACTCCTCGCTGTTGTCAGTGAGGAAGTCGTAGATGCGCTGCACCGTCTCCGTGGACGTGTCCCATCGGTGGGTCCTGTTCATCCGCTGCACCCATCGTGACTCCGGCGGCATCTCCGTCATCAGATCCACGAGCGCTGCGTCCTTAGCCTGCATCTCGACCTCCGTCCGGGTCAGTAGGGCCGGGTGGTCGTGACGGTCTTGTTCTGGGTCATCAGCCAGTGGAGGAACCAGACGACGCCCCAGCAGCCGCACGTGAAGACGGTCAGCACCAGGTGCGTAGCCGTGCCCATCGCGGAGATACCGGACTTCGACACCTGGCGTTGCGGGTAGCCGTACGGCGGGGCCTGCGGGGGATGTGGCGGGTACTGCGGGTATGGCTGCTGCCCGGACACGTCGCACCTTTCGTCGGGGTGTTGATGTCACCCACGGGCGGCGGGCTCTCCCAGGGTGCGAGCCGGGAGATGGATGCCCTGGCACACGCTCGGATGGAACCGTCCGTGGGTGACTGCCTGACGCTAAAGACCGGCGTAGACCTCGCTCAACGAAGTTGCTCGGGATTGCTTCGCGGTCAGCCCTGAGAGCGAATCTGGCTGATCAGGACGCCCGTCAGTAGGTCCGTGTAGCCCGAATCATGAGTTCTCGCGCCTGGGAGCCGTACACGGCGATTGCGGCCAGGTCGGCGAACGCTTGGGAGTAGGCCGCCAGTTCGTGGGCCTGCGTGATGTTCAACCAGCCCGACACCAGCTCGACCTGAACCCGGCCCTCGTCGTACATCCAGAACGACTCCACGGGCCACATCGCGGTGCGGTCGGCGTGCTGCGGTATGACGCCGAAGCTGACCCTGGACAGCGATGCCAGCACGATCAGGTGGTGCATCTGCTCCACCATCACTTCAGCCCCGCCGAGCTTGTTCAGCAGTACCGACTCCTCCACGACGACGGCGAAGCGGTGGTTGCCCTTCGTCAACACCTGTGCGCGCTCCATGCGCACCTGCACGGCCTCGTCGGAGTCGTCGATGAGTCCGCGGCGCTGTACGAGCGTGGACAGGACCGCCTTCGTGTACGCGGCCGTCTGGAACAGGCCAGGGATGTTCCACGCGCTGTAGGCCCTGAAGTGCTTGGTCCGCTCGAACAGCGTCTTCACCGACTCCTGCGCCATCTTCAAGCCGGTGCGCTCCATCCGTCGCCACTCCACGAACATGCCCTCGACAGCCTGTAGGCACGCGATGAGTTCGGGGATCTGCTCGGGCACACCGCACACGCGGCACCACACCCGGATGTCGTCATGCGAGGGCGCCTGCTTGCCATGCTCTATCTTGCTGACCTTCGACGGCAGCCACACCGCACGAGCGCTCAGGCTCCGCCCCGTCAGGCCGGCAAGAAGCCGGATTTCGCGTAGGCGGAGCCCGAGGGCTTCGAGAGCCTGCTGACTGCTCGATGACGAAGTGGGCACGGTCAGCTCGGCTTGTAGTCCTTGTGCGGGGTGGCCCGTTCCCATACGGCCTCGAACGCGACGATGCAGCGTTCGGCGAGATCGTGGTCCCTGATGACCTCGTGCTCCCGGAACGAGCCTTCCCCGTCGAAGTGGATGACCTGAACCGTGTGGTCGTCGAACACCCAGTAGTCGTTACCGGGGAGCAGTAGGTCCGTGGCGTGTCGGCGCGGGAGCCATCGGACGGCTTCCCCCGCCGCGATGTTGACGACATCGGTCACGTCGTACTCGTAGCGGATGTACTCGCTGATCGGCTCGCTGACGACGCGGGCACGGCGCACCTGGACACCACGTTCGAGAGCGGGGGTGAGCATGTCGTGCCACGTCTGCCACCACGGCTCCGGGCGGGATAGGTCGAGCCGGTGCCCCTCCCGCCACCTGTTCAGCTCCGGGTCGTCCAGCATGTACCCGTCACGCATCTCCAGGTGTACGGCGCTGGACTGGCTTGCAGCCAGCAGTTCAGCGAACGTCGGCTGCTCCGCCACTGCTCTTAACCTCCGGGAAGAACTGCATCATGCGCTTCGGGATGCGCAGGACGGTTTCGTGTGCGGGAACGTCGCCGATCTCGGCTAGTTCAGCCGGGTCGGTGATGCGCCATCCCTGGATCACGTAGCTGTCCCCGTCGTCCCACACGGTCGGGCTGTTGTTGACGGGGCTGTCCGGGTCCTTGCCGAGGAACGTTAGTGCCATGGCTACCTCCCTGTGAACTTGGATTGCTCGGGATTTCCCGAAGCACGCTAACAGCGTGAACGGGCCAGAAGTGATCACGCGCAATCTCGGGCAACACCGTTGACGGGAGCGGGGAAGGCGCGGCCGTTGTGGCAGGTACCACCCACAGGCTGAGCACTGTGCGTACACATGCACCGCCTCATTCTATAGCACTGTCTGTTTTGTTATTCTGTTATTCGTACCCATCTGGTTGTGTCGACCGCGCGGTGCAGGTTCGAAGAAGCCCGACTTCAACTGTTGAAAACACAGGTAAGTCGGGCTTCTTTGGTCTCTCGATCATCTAATCCTAGTAAGACTTACTGTCTGTTTTGTAGTTCTGCTACTTTTTACAACTACTGTTATTCTTGTAGTCTAGTGCCACCCACACGACGACACAGAGTGACAGAATGACAAAACAGACAGGGGTATTTAGGTGACCGAGCAACGCATGGAGATCGGGGATCTCATGACCAAGCAGATCAAGCCTGCGCGGCACGTCGTGTCGGAGGTGATCCCCGTGGGGCTCACGCTCCTGGCTTCCCGCCCGAAGCTGGGCAAGTCCTGGATGGTGTTCGATCTCGCCATCTCAGTTGCGTCGGGACGCAACTTCCTGGACCGGGTGACCCTTGAAGGCGATGTCCTGTACTGGGCGCTGGAGGACTCTGAGGAGCGCTTGAAGACTCGTGCCATCCAGCTCGTCGGGGACGACGAGATCACCCACCGCCTCGACATCGAAGCGGTTGGGTCGCAGATCACCCCCGACACTGCGTACGAAGAGATGAAGGACTGGATTGCCGAGGTAGAGAACCCCCGCCTCATCATCATCGACACCCTGAAGAAGATCCGTAAGTCCCGAAGTGGGATGGGACAGGGTTACGACCAGGATTACGACTTCGGCGAAAAGCTCCAGAAGCTGGCACACAAGAAGGGGATCGCCATCGTGCTCGTCTACCACACGACGAAGGCAGTCCGGGAGGACTTCATCGACGAGGTCCAGGACACCACCGGCATGACCGCTGTCCCCGACATCGTCATCGTGATGCGCCGTAAGCGGGGACAGGCGGAGGCAGAACTGCACATGGCCCCGAAGGACTTCAACGAAACCACTCTCCGCATCAAGCACAACCAGGAGACGGGTCGCTGGGACTACGTGGGCGAAGTCGACGGAGAAGAGAAGAACAACCGCCCCGAAGTTCGGCAGAAGGTCATCGAATACCTAGCACGCAAGGAGACCCCGCAGTCTCCGATGCAGATCGCGAACGGGACGAAGATCGAACTTGTCCTTCTGCGCACGTACCTGCGCCGCATGGTGAGCTACGGCGAGCTGCTGAACCCCGCGTACGGGCAGTACGCGCTGACCGATTCAGTTCGTGAAGAACTCGGGATGCCGCCCGTCGCCCCCGCTGCCCCGAAGGGCGTGAACATTCGGCGCGCGGGGCTGCGCAAACCTAAGAAGCTCCTCCCCCGCAACAAGGACACCAAGCGCACCGATGCCGCCTAGATCATTGCCAGCTTTGAAGACGACACCGACGGCTGAAGACAAGGCGGGCGGCCAGCAGACCCAATCTGCCAACCGCCCAGTGCAACTCCCCACCAACCGCGAAGAAGGAGCAGAGATGCATCAGCACAACCGTAGCAAGCAGCAAGTTCGGTACGTAAACCCCGCGCACGTCGTCTGGTACCGGGTGCCGGGAGTGGGGTTGATCCCCGTGGTCCGGCGGCCTTGGAGCAAGGCCAGGAAGGCTCGCTTCATGCGCACAGTCGGCACCATCGCCCTGTTCGCCTGCGCGTGGGCGCTGCTGAGCATCGGGCTCGGGGAGTTGAGGTCGTGATGGCGCTGAAGAGGCGGACGCTCTCACGGCGCGTCAAGCCCGTGGAGCCGGAGCTATGGCCGCACGGCGTGGTGATGCCGACTCCCACGGGGAGGGTGCGGAAGAGCTACGAGATCGACGAGGCGACCAGTTGCTGGATTTACCAAGGAGCGAAGGACCGAGATGGGTACGGGTTGGTCAACGACCGCACCCACTCGACGAAGACCACTCGGCCTGCTCACCGGTTCTTCTGGCTGAAGTGGGTCGGCGCTGTGCCCGAGGGGATGGAGTTGCACCACAAGTGCCGCGTGCGGGCATGCGTCAATCCGAGCCATCTTCAGGTCGTCACCCACGGCGAGAACGTGGCGCTGGCGAAGCAGCACCGGGTGAAGAAGACGCACTGCCCACGGTGGCACCGCTACACGAAGCGCAACACCTACAAGCAGAAAGGCGGGCGTCGTAGCTGCAAGACCTGCGTGCTGGCGAGGGGCTACGCGAAGAACAACGGGGTGAGCCTGCGTAAGGCGCTTCGGCATCAGGAGCGCAGGTTCGGCCGACCTGACCTCCGCGCGATCATCCGTGCGGTTGACGGGGCCGGCACTCTCCGCTAGAACTTCACCTCCTGAAGCCGCCCTGAGACATCTCGGGGCGGCTTCATCCTTCTGGCCCATGGCGGGGTGAACTTTGGGGTCCGCTGACATCGTTCGCAGCTTCGGCGTAGTACGCCGGTAGGTCCACGAACCGTCGTACGCACGTTGTCGGGCTGGAATCCGGTCAGCACTCGCCAGTCTCCCTTGCGGCTGGGAAAGCTGCCGGTGTTCCCTGGAGAACGAGCGCAGTGGCCACTGCTCCGAACTCCCTGTCCCATCACTCCAGGAGGACTCACCGTGCCCGGCTTCAAGACCGGTCGGCACAACGCCGCAGACGGCCCTACGACCCTCATGCGGCGACGTTCGGACAGTGCCGAAGATCCGGGCACTGAGCCCGAATCGAAGTTCGTCGTGACCCTGCCTCAGACTCTGTTCGGTGCCGCTGCCGTGCTCACCGGGGTAGCTGGAGTCATCACCGCGCTGAAGGCGTAAACGTCTCAGCATCCGGAGCCGCCCTGGGATGTCCCTGGGGCGGCTCGGGTAGCTGGCACCTCAGAACGGCGGCTCGTCGTCGAAGTTGCCACCCGAACCGCCTGCCGAACCAGCCGTCGCCCAGGGATCATCCGACCGGTAGCCGTTGACGCGTGCTCGCTGGGCTTCGGCAGCGGCCCGTTCTGCTGCGCGTTCACCCCGCGTCTTCGGGATATGGGGCATCGGAGCCTCGTCGACCGCCTCATGCCAGTACCGATGGAAGTTCTCCCGATGCGTGTACTTATCTCGCCAGCCGTCGTCATCGTCGCTGTCGTCCGGGTCGACATCCGCGAGCTCGCAGAGGGCCAAGAAGATCACTTCAACGGTTAGCCATGCGCCCACAGCCTCGTCCTTCAGCGCGCGTCGAACGGTCTCGTGGTTGGCCGAGCCGGTACGCCTTTCTTCGTCCCATGACTGGATCGTCTCCGCCACCTTGCGCGTGGACGGCCTTCCGGCCGCCACGTAGAAGCGCCATAGCGCGTCGTTCAAGGGCTGACGGTGGCTAGGCACCTTCGTCGGCTTCGTCAAACGCGGCGGCATCATCGGCCTCTCGGTGGTCCAGGATGTACTGGGCATTCCACGCGTTGCCCAGTGTAAGCATCACTCTGACTACCTTCGCCAAGGCATCACCTCGGCGAAAACTTGAGGTCGCCTCACGACAAACAGGACCCGTCGCGGCAGGTCAGCATGGATTTGCGGTGTCCTCCGGCACGCCGCCCGTGTCCAGTACCTGGAGGCGGAAGTCGATGCGCCGTCCCTACCCCAGGGCGTGAATCCAGCAGGGTAGGGACGGCATCAGCACGAAGGAGAACCGATGCGTCGGCGACCATCGCCTACCCATCATCGCGGAACTGCTGCCCGCGTATCCATCTCGCTGTTCGTTGGCGGCGTACTCATCCTTCTACTCTGGCTGCCGCTCGAACGCGCAAGTGTCGTGGCGACCGTCATTAGCGGTGTGGTGGCCGGCGCGGCCCCTGCGTGGCTAGGACGCCGCGGCCCAAGTAGGCGACGGCGTCAGCCGTAACCATCAAAGGTCCACTCAGGGTCTAGACCGTCCCGTTGCTGGCATTCAGGCGACCAAGTGCTCAGCGACGGGACGGAGCAACCTCAGCTAGCGCTGATTGCTTGGCTCAGGTTCCGGCACGTATTAACCTGCGGCCTGGCGCGGGTCGCGCCAGTTCTGCGAAGGAACGAGGGTTAGTGGGCAAGCGGGTCAACATCGACGGTCCAGGTGACAGCCCGGACGAGTACTGGTTCGAGTGCGACGAGTGCGAGGGCGATGGCACGGTGAACGTCCCGGATGATGAAGACGAGCGCTACTCCGTGTCGGGCACCTGCCCCGTCTGTGATGGCCTCGGCTGCATACAGGGAGATGCAGATGACGTCGATGACTGACGATCATTGGACGTACACAATGCCAGCGTTCGCGTTAGTGAAGTGAGGCCCCGAAGCTGGGGCTTAGGTCGTCACGAAGCTATGCGGGGTTCGCGCAGGATCGCGAACAGGTACGCGCGCCCGATGATGCCCTGGTCGACGTCGGTGAGGCTTGCGCGCTATCGATGTCTAGTTGCGTTGACGGCAGATGCGAGCAGTTCTGCGAGGCGGCTCCGCTGTGCGTTGCTCAGCGGCGGAGCTTCGGCAGCGAGCCGGGCAGCGGCTTCCTCGATGGCTATCTCGGTCTTGGATCTCTTCTGCAGTAGCGGACCGGCAGGCGCGGTGCCGGTCGGCAGGGTGTGCTGGCGGGTACGACGAGGGACCAGAGGTCCGGCGTCGTCGACCTGGTGGGGTTCGGCCATGTGTCTCCACAGGTGCTCGTATCAGGCAAGGGCGTGGCTTCGCTGCGCAGCGTTAGCCACGACAGAACTATCGATGGACGGTTGCTGAAGTGACTCGTCGAGTGCGAAGTTGGTCCTTCCGGGCACCTCCGCTCGGCTTATAGGTCCGCGCTCTGATCATCGTCGCCCACGCCTACATCGTCGGGCAGTTCAAGCCTGAGAAGCCCCGCGGCTTCCAGAACCTTCATAGTGACGAGCACCTGGTGGTCGCGATACTGCTTGTTGGCCGCGGCCTTACGGACCCCTGCAAGGACGTCGTCAACGCCGAACACCTCGATCGGGCCGCCGCCTGCCAACTGGCCAGCGCACCACTCCCGGATCTCCTTCTCGTGGATACCCTGCTTCGGGCCGGCGAACCTACCGCAGTAGAGGCGGAGCCGTACCTGGGAGACCTCGTACCCGTACCGCTCAGCTGCACCCTTGATCACGGCTTGCCGGATCGGAACATCGTTCAGCAGGCGGTACAGCTTCCGGGCTCTGTCGTCCGCAGTCGTGCCGTTCACATGGCTGGCGACGACTCCGCGTGATCCGAAGAACGACTTGACCGACGCCAGTACCAGGCGGTCCGCACGGGCTCCTACGAGGTCGACCTCGAAGCCATGGGTCTGTACTTCCTCGCGTGCAGCTTTCTGGGTCACCTGGGAGACTGGGAACTTCACCGGGCCAGCCACGACGAAACCCTCGGACTCCATGGCGACCGCGACGAACGACTCGAACGCTTCCACGCGGTGACCCTACGGAGATAGGCGGCCACCGTCTACTGCACTCTGTGCTTACTGGCTTGCTGGGTAAGCCGCTGGCAGCGATGCTGAGGGTCGCCATGAGGAACGAAGCCGTGAAGGAGCCAGGGTGCCTGCACAGCCCGACCTTGAGCAGCGTGTAGTCCGCCGTTACCGCAACGCTCTGAGGCCGGCTGCGGAGAACCTGCCGAGTGATCTCTCCAGCTTCATGCCTGGAGCTGGAGGCAGTACGTACGAGGAAGACAAGTCGTGGGCGGCCGGTGCGTTACACAAGCAGCGCGTGCCGCGGAGCCGCATCCTCCACGCAAGCATGCAGCACTGTTCGCACAAGATGGCGAACGTCGTGGACCACCTTGCCGCTATCGCCAGCGTGCTCGAACTCGACCCACTACGGCCGTACTCACCGACATCTCTGGCGCGCGTCGCGGTGGAGGCTGCAACGGGACTGCGATACCTGCTCGACACGTCCGTTGACCCAGAGGAGCGATTCCTGCGCGCAGCCGCGCTGCTCATGGAGAGCTTCCACTATGAGGTCAAGGCGACCCGCGAGCTTCCCGTAGATCGCTATCCCGGTGTCGCCGATGGTGTCGAGGAGCGGCTTGCGAAGCTCGTGGAGCAGGTGACCCGCTCAGGGCTGGACGTCAAGGTGCAGCCGGTGAGCCGCCAGCCGTCGGGCATCCGATGGACAACAACAGCTAGCTACCGCTCCGTTCCGCCGGCAAAGGTCACGGACCTTGTGCGCGTGACCTTCGCCGACTACCCAGCGCTGTACCAGATGGGGTCAGGGGTGGCGCACAGCATGTCCTGGATGCTCGACGACAATGCACGCCTTCCCGAGGACGGGGGTGAGGCGGTTGTGTACGCCGGAGATGCGTACACGACAGGTGCAGCGGTAATCTCAGCCATTGCCAGCGCGGAAGTGGTCCTCTCAGCTTTCGGCCGGTATATGGGTCACGACCCGGAGCCGAAGCTGGTTCTCTATAGACGTCGACGTGAGGCGATGGATACATTCATGAACGGGTACGCGGCATCGAGAATGCGTTCAGTTGGCCGTCTATAGCAAGGGCGGATCCATCTGGCAAACAGCACAGGTGACACGTTGGTTGTCTTATCCGTCCAGGTTTTGCCCATACTCGCTTGCGCCAACGGCCAGTAGTTCGGCCAGTGAGGAGACGTTGAGGCCAACTGACTCCCACGGAGTTTCATGACGGAACAGCCAAGCTCGACGGGCCTGTGGCACGAAATATGCGAGCGCACTGATCGTCGGTGTCCGTCCTGTTGCGGTAAATACCTGGTACCCCCTGGGGTCAATCCCTCGGGGTGGCCGAAGAGCAAGTTTGGCTCCCTCCGGCGTTTCTTCCCTGATCATCTCCATCAACCAAGGGCCGACGATTGCAAAGTCACCTATGAATTTGAACGACTCGCCGGTGAAGCATGCTCGTGTTACGAAACCGCCAACCGATTCAACGACGTTGAAGCTGGTGAGCCACTGCATGGACGACAGCAGCCGCCAGCCCATGTCGCTTGAGTAGTAGCCTGTGGCGGACTCATCGAATCGCTGTCGGAAGTAGTTATACGCAGCAAGGTCGCCAGCCCACGCTCGGTTGTAAGCGGTGCGCTCCTCAGCGGTATCAGGACCGATTTCCCACAGCTGAGCCTCCGGTTCCATTCCCGCCAGGACGAACGACACGACGGAACCATGGGAATCCCATCGAACGGCTATCTCATGCATCTGCTCTCGTAGCACGGCTAGCGGCTCGTCGCGTATCTCGACCAGCTTTTGTAGGACCAGGTGGTGGTTATCACCGGTTATACCGACCGCGACTCGCTCGCGAAGGATGAGGATCTTCGGCACGGCGTTGGTGAGCACGCGACGGGTCTTTGTCACGTCGTTGTAGTCCGTGATCTTCGTGTCCGCTACAAGCGAGATGCGTCCGTCGTGGATCTGCGCAACAACCAGGCTCACGGGCGCAAACTAAGGCACTGAGACTGAGTGCGCTACCGGCCGCTCGGACGGATCGCAAGTAGGCCCGCGTGGCGGCTCTGGCGTCGAAAGGTCAAAGACCTAGTCGCCCTACTCAACCAAGATCGACACCAACCGTAATCTTCGATACGCTCCCTGCTACTCATGCCGACACGGGGAGGGCCGTCATGGGAAGTAGTGAGCAGGCTTCGCAGATCTCTGTCGACCTCGGTGGACTGCGCATGTTCACCAACGTCATGAAGACGGACGTCACCAACGGCCTAAAGCCAGGTATCGCGCGTGCCGAAGCAGAGGTTCAGACCGGACTGCGGTTCGGCGCGAACACCGCAGGCGGAGAGGTCGTAGCTGCGCGGGACGCGATGGCAGCTTCGCTACAACGCGCTCGCGAGAACGGTGCGAAGCAGGTCGAGGCCGCCGAGATCCTGATCGCCGCGATGGAGAAGGTGCTCGCCAACTACGCCAGCGCCGACACCGCGTCTGCCGGTCAGATCGCCACGGTCGAGAAGACTCTGCTCGACGCGATCACCGCTGCCGAGAAGGTGATGCTGCCGCCCACCGGATCGGTGCCGCAGTGACCGACGAGAAGCAGGCATCGGCTCCAGCTCCGGTGCCGATGGTTTCCGACGTGGTCCGCGGCAGGTTCATCGGCCCGGTGCAGACCGTCTTCACGCCGCAACCTGACTTCATCGCCTTCTGTACGGACTGGAACTCTTACGACGTGCCGCGTATGTGGGACTCCGTACGTAACGAGGACGACCCCGAAGCGTGGAAGCAGATGCTCGGTTGGGAGCGGCTCGGGCAACTGCTGGCCGACCATCACGACCGGCTGGCGACGCTGCGCAACGAACTCGTCGAGGTGTGGGACCCGCAGCGCTCGAAGTCCGCGGGCATGTTCATGCAGGTTCTCGATCGGCTTATCTACGTCATGCGGGAGAACGCCTACTCGTCGGCGTCGACCGCACGGGGGCTCGACGGAGTTCTTCAGGCCCTGAAAGCCGCGAAGGAGAAGGTCGGGCCGCTGAAGGAGAAGTGGGACAACGTCACGACCGACTGGGTACCTGAGTGGTGGGACGGCGCTGCGGACGAACTGAACAACGAAGCTCGCCAGACCATGACCCAGGCTGAGTCGGCAGTTGAGGACTACCGGCGTCGGATCGTCATCCCGGAGAAGTACGACTTCGGCGACGACCGAGACCGTCTCGGCGACCCCACCCCAGTGCCGGACACAACGGGTACCGGCGGGACCGGCGGACGCGGTCCTAGCCGGCCCTCGGGTGTCTCGACCGCGCCGGTTAACCCGCCACCGCCTGTACCTGGCTACGACCCTGTGCTCATCCCCGGTCCGGACCTACAGGGCATGCCGCAGCCGGTGCCTGCGGTTCCAGGGTCGCCGATATCCGTGCTTCCGGTGCCCCCAGGAAGCCCGTACGCGCCCAATGGCGGTGCCTACATACTTCCGGGGCCAGGCGTGGGCCGTGGCGGCTGGATCGCCCCGATGCCGATGCCTGCCGGAGTCGGTGGCACGAACAGCGCCACAGGGGCAGCTGCTGGAGCACGTGCTGGAGGTATGGGCGCAGCGGCGGGCATGATGCCGTTCGCAACCCCTGCCGGAGCACCCGGTCAGCAAGGCCGTGGCGGTCAGCGTGACGGCCGCCGTGACGAAATCTGGAAGGTCGCCAAAGGCGTGCCGCCGGTCATCGAGGGAACACCTGGGCGAAGCAGAACTGTCGACGCGGACGCCGTGACGGACGGGCCGCCCCTCGCCGCTCAGGACGCCGCGTTCGCCGATTGGTTCGCTAAGGTGGCGACGCCGTGGTCAGACGGGCTCAAGGTCAGCATCACCCGACGATCGGATCAGCCAACGTGAGTCTCGTTCCTACTCGACGAACGCTGTCCATCGCAGCAGTCGGTGTGGTCACTGCCGCTAGTGCGCTGTTCGCTGCTCCAGCTTCTGCCGCAGACGCGATCTCAGACGGGCAGTGGTACCTGAAGTTCCTCGACGTCGCGGCGGCACACAGGGTCAGTCAGGGCGAGGGCGTCAAGGTCGGGCTCATCGACACTGGAGTAGACCCCAGCCATCCTGACCTCAAGGGCTCGGTCGTAGCCGGTGGCGACTTCCGCTCCGGCATGTCCGGCGATGGTCTCACCGACGGGCACGGCCACGGCACCGCGATGGCTAGCCTCATCGTTGGTCACGGGCAGATCAAGGGGATCGCGCCCAAGGCCACTGTGGTGTCCCTGAAGACGTCGGACAAGCTGGGTAGCTCGGCGACAGCGATCGGCGTTGCCGTGCGCTGGGCCGTCGACCACGACATCAAAGTCATCTCGATCTCGGGCGGGCACGAGACCGACGACCTGGTCCTTCAGCAGGCCATCTCGCGTGCCATTGCCAAGGATGTGGTCGTGGTCGCCAGCGTGGGCAACAACGCCAACGACAGTCGCGTGGTCTACCCGGCCGCCTATCCCGGTGTGGTCGCGGTGTCGGGGCTCGACAAGACCGGCAAGTTCTGGACCGGATCAGTGTCGGGCGAAGCCGTACAGCTGGCAGCTCCTGCCGAGCGGATCAGCGCTGCGGACCTCAGCGGCCGGCGCTCCGTGGGAGACGGAACGTCGAACTCCGCGGCGCTCGTCGCGGGCATGGTCGCGCTCATCCGGTCGAAGTACCCAGACATGCGCGCATCCGAGGTGATCCGGCGCTTGACGTCGACAGCGACGGACAAGGGAGGGGCAGGAAGGGACGCGCAGTACGGCTTCGGTGTGCCGAACCTCGTTGCTGCGCTGACCGCTCCTGTCGCCAGCTCTGAACCAGGGGGCACCGTGAGCACCCCGGCGCCGGTGAGCACATCACGGCTTGCTGCGCCTGGCGCGGAGTTCCCCGTGGGTATCGCAGTCACGATCGGCGTGGGCTGTCTTGTCCTTGTAGGGCTCGGAGCTGTGCTTCTATGGGTGTTCGCTCGGCGGCGTAGAAGCTCGTGACGTACGTCGCTGGGCTCGGCGGGCACCCTGGCTAGCCGCGCTCATGTGCTGCCAGATGGCGGCGTCAAGCGACGCCAGCGTCCAGCCTCTCTGCTTGGACACCTCGGTCATGACGCGGCGTAGGCCGTCGTACGACCCCATGGGAACCCCGGCCTGTGCCGCAAAGTTGAACAAGTGCACATCGATCGCGATGTGGTCGTCGGAGCCGACCAGGATAGCGAGGTAATCGGCTGTCTTGGGGCCGACGTTGTGCACCACGCGCAGGCGTTGGACCGCACTCGGGCGCAGCTGGTCGTCAGTCAGGAGGTCGCGGAGGTCGGTGACGGTGTCGACCCGAAGGTCAGTCATCGCGTCCGTGAGGTCGGCAATGACTTGCAGCTTCGCGGGCCGAGTCCAGCGCAGCACCTCGGCGAGGCTGTCGTGCTCCATCCGCCGCCTGAAGCCGGTTACCGTGTCGGCGTCGGGCCAGGCGCTGATGAGGTCGCGTACACGGGGTAGTACGACTCGGTGATACTTCGCCCGCCGTTGCAGCGCCGCGTCGGACAGCACCCCGCCCATGTGGTCCCAGCCGCGCTTCGCCGTGTTCGGTTGCAGCCCGAGCGCATCGAAGTGGGCGATCAGGCGCTCGGCCTGCTCATGCAGTTCCATGAGATTCCCTCTGCTTCGCCACGTTGGTGATGGCTGCCCTGATCGCGTCCCTCACGGACCAGACAGGCCCGCGCCTGGCGATGTTGCCCACGGAGTCCATGCTCATACCGGCCTGGAGCAGCAGATAGACGCGGGTAATCGTGTAGACGCTCTCCGCAAGCCAGCGGAGGTCGTCACCGTCGTAGTGCGGGCGACCTCCTTCGAGGTGCGTAAGTTCGTTCCTGACCGTCTTCACCACCTTGACCCAGGTGCTCGTGTCGCCCACCAGTGCTGTGCTCACATCGGAGACCGCCATGGCCATGTCGGTCAGGCGTTCGGCCAGGCTGGCGCTGTTGGCATGGTTGGTGGCCTCGGCGAACCATCGTCGATGCTCATCGGGGACGAGCTGCTTCAGCGACTTGAGCAAGGCTTTGAACTGCGCAGGATCCATGTACGTCTGCTTGGGCCTGAGCATCCGGTGGTAGCCCTCGGCGGCGGAGCACACATTGAGGAAGCGGTTCTCCGGGTAGATGCCGTTCGTGAACCTCATCGAGCTGAGGAAGCCGAGAATCGGATGCAGGTCGGGAGCCGTATCGAGCCAGCGTGCGATCACGTCAATGCCGCCGACTTCATCGTATGAAGCCAGCATGTGGACTCGATTGCGCTGCTGGCGCTCCTCGATGGGCACGTGCTGCTTCCGGCCCGCCAGGAAGCCGATGCGACGTCGGGTGCCAGGGAACGAAGTGCCAGCGAGGGACCGCTCGGGAAGGTCGTCGCGACGGAAGTACAGCTCGTCTACGTCGCAAAGCCGGTCGACGCAAAGGGACATCAGATCGAGGATGTTGCCGACGTCATCGACGATGGTCGTGTACGGCGTCGGCTCATCGTACGCCAGCTCGAACTGTGGCCACTGGTCAACCGTGACGCGACCGTACTCGACAGGGTGGTAATCCCAGGTGAAGCGCAGCGTCAAGGTCCCGCGGGCGAAGGTCGCAGCCTGCGCTTCCGGCAGGACGACCTCCAGGGACATTGCGCGGCGGTCCTCGCCGATCGCATTCTTCACGTCGATGTTGATGGCCTCCGCCGACACCCAGTCCGGAAGGTCGCTGATGCGTACGACTGCTTCCGTGAAGACTTCCGCCTCCTGGAAGTGGCCCCCGTCGAGAATCTGGTTCACGATGTACCGGCCGTCTTGCAGGGCGTAGACGTGAAGCAGCGTGACCGGTAGTCCGGTGAAGCCGACCTTCCCCCACACGACCAACTTCCGGTCGCTGAAGTCGTCCTCCTCCCGGAAGTTGTCACCTACCTCCAGCATCCCGCCTTCCGCCGGGTCGAACGTCAGCCTTCCGCCCCGAACTTCCCCCTGCTGCGCTCCATGTTCGTTGACGACCCAGAACTTTCCGGTCTTCTCGTAGCGCTGCACTTCCGGGTCTCCTTCAGGGTGCAGTCCAGGGGATGACGACGGCAAAGCTTCCGCCCATCGCCACGGCCGGCTCGGTGCCCGCCTCAACAGTGACTTCCGCCTGCTTCACTGCGCATCCGAGTTTCAGGGGGAAGCTCTGCCCGGAAGTACCGCAGCTCATGCGGGCTGATTGACCCGGAAGTAGCGCTCAAGGGCAGGCGGAAGTACGACTCGCTTCCGCCTCCCGGAAGTTATCCACAGGGGCTGCCGGGGGTGAAGGAACTTCGATAGCGTGGCGGCACGAACGCGCTCTGTAGACGGGGAGGAAACAGGATGGCGTTCCGGGTCGAGCCGGAAGCGGTGCGTACTGCCGCCCGGAAGTACGAGGACAGCAGCGAGCATCTGGGGGCAGCCGCGGACTACCACGGCAGGCATGTCGACTTCGGGCTGCTTGGCACCGGCTTCATCGTCGCGATGAACAACGACCATCACGCCTTCCAGCGGCTGATGAGCGAAAGGCTGGCAAACGCGGTGCAGGCGCTGGCCGGAAGTTCGCGGGAGCTGGCGGCGGCAGCGCAGGCGTACACGACGACGGACCAAGCCTCGGCGGGCAAGCTCGACGCCACATACCCGGAAGTTCCGCGGAACACCGTACCGGCGCCTTTCGGAGGTCGCTGATGAGCGCCGCTACCGCCTACGACCCCACGGTTCACCTGGTTACCCCACAGCCTGTGGATGACTCGGTCAGCGCGGGCTTCGTGAACGTGACTTCACTGCTCGACCAGGTAAGCCTGACCGCCTGGCTCAACGAGGCCATCAAGGGGGCTACGGACTACGACGTCATCGGGTCGATCGTCGAGCCGTTCTCCGGAGACTGGGAGAAGGTCTCCACCTACGGCAGCACCCTGGCGAACATGTCCCAGTGCCTGCGCGGGATCGCTGGGAATGTCGGAGCAGCCACCACCGACCTCGACTTCCACTGGAACGGCAACGCGGCGGACGCGGCGCATCTGTACTTCACCGCGACCAGCAAGTCGCTGACCATGCACGCTGACGCGCTCGACCGTGCCGCGAAGCAGTACCAGGCGCTCGCCTTGGACGTCTGGCACTTCCACGAAGCTCTCAAGGGCCTGTTGCAGTCGATCGTCGACCAGGGCCTGCTGTTCCTCATCTACACAGCAGCCGGCACGGCCCTGTGCGAGACGGTCATCGGAGCGGTCGCAGGCTACGCCCTTGCCGCCGCGGAACTGGCGAAACTTCTTCAAACCATCAATAAGGCGTCGAAGATCGTGCAGATGGCGAACATGGCCTTCCAGACCGGGTTCTCGACGCTGGTGGGCATCCTGAAGGAGATCGAGGACTTGGGTCCGATCCCTGCTCTCGGTAAGCCCTACGACCACCCGATGGTGAGGTGAGCGTGATGACCGAGCATGGTCCGCGGCTCCATGATGATCCGGTGACTGGAGCCCTCTTGGCGTCGGCGCTGAAGCAGATCCAGGCGTCGAACCCATCGCCAGCGCTCCGCGAGATGGCCACCGATCTCCTGGCAGGCCGGGGACAGCTGCACGACCTGGCCCGCACGTCGCAGCTTGCGGGACCGTTGCAGGATGCCACTCAGCGGTTCGTGCAGTTCCGGGAACAGTGCCCTGACGAGATGTTCCAACGCATGACCGACTATGCCGAGGTGTACAGGCACCAGCTCCAGCAGGCTCTTGATGAGGAGGCTCGGCATGAGTGAGCCGCCCAGCGCTCACGGCTTCCGGCGAACCCTGGCGTGGGGAGCGATCGGCTTCTGGTTCCTCCTTGGGTTGGTGCCGATGATCGGTCTGCTGATCCAGACGGTGCGCGGCGACCGTACTGGCAGCGAGCTTGCTATCGCGCTCGTCGTCTTCGGTATCCCGGCAGCGCTGTTCACCGTCGGCCTGTACTACGCCGTTCAGATTTACCGTGCCAAGTCTCCCGCCGATTCACGTTCCCCAGCCTGGAAGCTTGGTGCCGCGTTCCTGGCGGGATTCGTGGTCTTTCTCGGGGCGTCCGCAGTCTTTCTCCGTTAGAGCCATGTGAGCACAGCCACGTGGCGTTCCCACTCCAAGAGCGAGGTGCCATGGATCTGTGGGAGTCGATCCTTCTCGCGGCGCTCGGCGGGGTGATCGCGATACTCGCCGGGGTCGTGGGATCTCGGCTACAGGAGAGGACAGCCTCGCGGGTCCGAGCGGAGCTGCACGCGCGGGAGGACAGATTCCGGCTTCACAAGGAGCGAGTTGACGCCTACGCGCACTTCCACGTCATGGCGAGCGACGCGCTACGCGCATTGAAGTTCTACTCTCGCGAGCCAGCAAACGCCGATCTTCGAGAACGGCTGTGGGAGAAGCGCAACCTCGTCTTCTACGCCTGCATACCGATCGAGCTGTTCGGGCATGACAGCGTCAACACCACTGCGTGGGCCCTCATCCACTACATCGATGCCAGCAGCGCCGACCCGGCCACCTTCGACCAGGAGGTGTGGACCCGGCTGATAAACGATTACCGGCGCACGGTCCGTACTGCCGTTATCGGTGAAGAACGCCTTCAGTCTGAGAGTGATTCCGCGCCCCCAGCATCCCGTCTCACGAACTAGAACAGCAGCTCTTTATAGTCTGAAGATGGCTTGCTCCATCTTCATGGAGGCCGTTAATGCTGCCGCCGCGATGAGAAAATCTCTCAACTGATAAGCGCGGCTACAGGTAGGTGTGCAATGCCATTTCCGCCCGGAGTGCGTACGAGCACCATTCACGGGAAGATCGTTACGGCTGCGGGAAACGCGGCCAAAGGCTGGGTCCAGTTCGCGATGCCCGGCGACCTCCGCGACACAGCGGGACACGTCATCATGGCGGCTGAAGCGTTCCTGGTGCACCTAGACGCACAGGGCGAGTTCACTGTCGAGCTACCGGCTACGGACTCGCCTGACGTGGTCCCGTTCGGCTGGGTCTACCGCGTGCGTATCGCCACCCAGGAGCTGTCCGACGACTTCAAGATGGTCGTGCCGTACTCGGAGACCGTCTTGGAGCTTGCGGACATACCGAAGGCGGTCGGCAGCCCTGCACAGACGTACGCCTACTGGAACCACGTTCACCCCAACATGCTGAACACGACCGGCGGCACGCTCACCGGTCCGCTGACGCTTGCCGGAGCGCCGACGCTGGACCTGCACGCAGCGACGAAGAAGTACGTGGACGACGGCCTGACGCTGAAGCTGCCACTGACCGGCGGCACGCTCACCGGCTCGCTCAACCTGTCCGGCGGTACGTCGAGCCTGACCGTTGGCGGCACGGTCCAGGTGAACAAGAACCTCACCGTAGGCACGACCGACGCTCAGGGCTCACGATCTCTTCGGCTCATCTCCACGGCGGCCGGGGGCGAGAACAACTTCGACTCCACCTCGCGCATCGAGCTGGAGAGTTACCAGAGGTGGCAGAAGCACAACCAGGCTGGCGATCCCGACGAGGCTCACTACGGCGAACTCGTCCGGCTGAACCTGCGCAAGGACAACGCCAAGGCGGTCATCGCGTGGCGGGACAAGTACACCGATCCCGACAACCCCACGACGCTGGCCGCGATCGTCGGGCACTACCTGCCGAACGATCCACAGGCCGAGGTTCACGGTCACCTGTCCATCGAGGTGCCCGACTCCGAAGGGCTCATCCAGACGCGTTTCGAGGTCCGGTTCGTCGACGAGGACGGCAACGTCGGCGTCGACCAGGCCCTCATCAAGACGAGCGACGCTCGCTTCGTCGTGGGGGCCGACAACGGAGCGCTCCACGTCGCGGCGTCCGCCGGTACTGCCAAGAACATGTACTTCAACAACAACAGTCACGGGCTCAGCGCTGGTCGACGCTGGGGCATCCAGGCGGACAGTACCGCGGAGAACGGGTCGAACTCAGGCACGGACTTCCGCATCAACCGGCTGAACGACGCGGGCGACTTCCAGGGAACTGCGCTGTTCATCAAGCGCGATACAGGTGTCGTCGGCATCGGTGGGCTGACGGCTACGAGCACACCTGCGGTCAGTGCCAAGCTCGACGTCCTGGAGGCCGGCGCCCGCCACACGATCCGTGCGGAGCAGAGCACCGCCTCCGCGGTCAACTACGCCACCTTCGGCGCGGTGCTGGGGAACACCGCCAACCGGGCGGTCGACGTACGGGGAGCCGCGGACTCCTCGGCACGCTTCGTCCTCTACGGCACCGGCCGGATGGAACTCGGCGGCGGTGGACCTGACGGCCGGGACACGAACCTGTATCGCGAAGCAGCGAACATCCTCACCACCGATGACCGTCTGGTCGTCAACAGCACGTACAGCACGACGGCGTACGCAGCGTTGCCCAAGGGTGTGGCGAACCGCTCGAACAACGCGGGCATTGTCATCGGCAGCTCCTACAGCGGCGGAGACGATGATGGGATCGGAACCGACTCCACCGGCCGCCTCAACCTGTACGCATACCAGCGCGCCAACGCCGGGTCGTTCGGCGAGAGCATCCGGCACTTCCTGATGCGCTCGGACGCCAAGACGATGCAGGCGTTCTACATGCCTGTCGCGTCCACCGGCACCAAGTACGCCGGGTACGACCCCGCCACCCGCGACCCCAAAGCGACCGGCGTCTCGTGGAAACCCGTCGTGTGGCAGGGCGCGCACTACGAAGCGAACAGCCACGGCACCATCCACGCGCACTGGGAGCTGGAGGTCGCCGACGAGAACGGTCAGCTCCAGGGCCGGCTGGAAATCCCGTTCATCGACCAGTCGAAGGGTGGCGGGTACGGCGCGTCCAACGGACAGCTCGACGGCGCTGTCATCGGTATCGCGTACACGAACATCCGCACCAACCTGGCCGACCTCAGCGTGCGCGCACAGGCAATCACCGCTGGCGACTACACCGGCCAGGGGTATACGTGCTTCCGCATCGGCGGCAACAACAGCGTCGAGAAGAACATCGTGTTCGCGAACTCGTCGGACATGGGGACGACGGCTCGCCGCTGGGTCATCCGTGCGAACAACACCACGGAGAGCGGCAGCAACGTCGGCACCGACTGGCAGGTGCTGCGGTACGCCGACGATGGCACGGTGCTCGGTACAGCGATCGGCGTCGAGCGTGCGACGGGCAACCTGTCGTTCGGCGCGGCCCCTGGCGGCCGTAGCGCCCGTATCGCAGCCGTCTGGGGTACACCGGGTACCCACGGCGTTTCTGTCCAGCCCTCGTCGAGCCCAGGGGCCGCAGCGGGCTTCGATGCGCAGATGACGGCGACGACCGATCGCGCCTACCAATCCGCCGTCGCGGGAGACGCATCGCGCCGGTGGGTCGTTTACGCCGACGGCAAGCAGGAGTGGGGCGACGGCACGACCCGCGACGTGAACCTGCACCGCGTGGCGGCTGGCCGTCTCAAGACGGACGGCAACTTCACCGTGCAGGGCGCGTTGTCCGTCGGCACTACGCCCAGCGGCTCGGACATGGTGACGATCCTTCAGAGCACCGACACCAACGCCATGAGCCTTACCAACAACGTCGCTGGGGGCAACACCCAGGCTCCGCTGCTACGTCTGGAGTCGGCTACGGCGACCAGCCTGATGCTGACGACGCGGGCCACAGGAGATGCCGCGTCCCGCTGGCTGGTTACCGCTACCGGTGCGATGCAGTGGGGCGACGGCACCAACGCCAAGGACGTGAACCTCTTCCGCGATGCGGCAGACCGGCTGCGGACCAACGACAGCTTCCGGGCCGACATCAACCTCCTGCTGAACACCACGAGCGTTGGCGGTGGTGTCGGTGTCCTCGGTATCGCCGACGCAGCGACGGTGCCGACTGCTAACCCGACCGCTGGCGGGGTCGTCTACGTCAACGCCGGCGCTCTGTTCTTCAGGGGATCCAACGGAACTGTCACGCAACTCGCTGCTGCCTGATTCAACGGATGAGGTCGTTCAGCTTTCTCTAGGCGAGGCGACTTCATCCGTTGAGCGCAACGGCCAATGGGACCACGACAACATGAATCTCGCCGGTCCGCAAATAGCATTCGTTCGACCACATTCAGTTCGGCTCTTCGTGGCCACACATATCTTCAAGGAGAAACCGGTATGCAGCAGATGCAGCTCGACCCCAGCGTGCTCGTGGCGCACTACGAGCAGAAGGTCGCGGACCTGACCACCGAGAACGTCCGCCTCAACGCCGGGGTGCACCAGCTCCAGCACGAGGTCCTGTACCTGCGTGCCGAGCTCGCGAAGGCCCCAGACCACGGCCACCCGCACTCCCACGGCGACGCACCGACGGCCGACCAGGCAGAGGTGGGCGAGACGGGCGGGGACGACGGCGCTGCAGGAGTGCCGGCGCTCTTCTGAGCAGGGAGACCTGGAGTCCGGGTGGCTTGATGCCGCCCGGACTTCTTCATGCCCTGAAGCCGACAAGAAATTATGTCAACTCAGGTTGACTGGACTGTAACCAAAAGTAGAGCGCGCCGAGCAAGAACAATTTCCCGTTACCAGCGGATACGTATGTATGAGTGTCGGGGTGCTAAGTCCCCAGTCATCACAAAATCGCGGACCGTGTAACACATCGTGCTTGCTGCACGAGTTGTAGCCCGTAGTAAGGCGAGTCAGATTAGTTCCGCTACCTTCCAAGGCCCTGGAGAGCCGATCAAAAGACGCCGACCGGAGTCTTGTCGCTCCGCTTGCTGTGAAGTTCGCGCAGCAAGGCATCATACGGTCGTGATCGATGTACGGACGACGCTCCGACATATTCGGCCAGCCGCAAGTGCGTCGCGCGCAGAGAGATTACGGCTGGCTTGAGTACCCAAGCCAACTCGCGGCAGTTGGTACGCGGTACCTGCGGAACGCCATCCGTAAATGGCACCATGTGTAACGCTGCGCCGTGCGTGGACGCACTAAGCCAGCTGTAGAGGGCTGAACCGCCAAGACTTCCCCCGGCCTCGTCTCCCAGCTTGGCGACCATCTCCGAGGCAGTGCTCGGTGTGAACTCGGCCAACCTCGGCTGGCCAAGTTTATCGGCGGTAATCGCTAAACCTATGTATCGAGCCCATTCGACCAAGTGGTTAATCTGCTCATTTGAGCGTTTCAGCGGACCAGCCTCACCCAACTTTTTCCACGCTCGTTGTTCGTCTCTCATGCTTTGAAGTGTCACACCTATCGATCGCGTGACTCGCTGGCGAATCGTTAGGGCCGGGTCAAGCAACCACCACGCTCGGGCAGCCGTTTCCAAGGCAGTTCGTACCAGCGCCTGGACTGCTCGCATCGACACCGGCGCGTGCAGCAAGCGGCCTATCGAGTAAACCTGGTACGAGAGGGTCTGAACAGTGCCAGCCGAGATCAGCAGCTCGTCCAGTACTACGCGCGCATCCCACGGGCCTTCGCACCCAACTTCATCACGCGCTGCGATGATCTCCTTGCGCAACTGTGAGTCGACAGGAGAGAGGATGCGCTCATCGAGGCGCTCTGTGTCGGCTTGGACGTGGCACCGCAGTTCCATCATTAGATCGCGTGCAGGCTTGAGCAAACCGTCGATCTCTTCGTGGGTCAAGGTCACATGGTGTCAACGGTAGAAAGATGCGTGGGGGTGTGAGGATCCGCCGCATGTCGTCGATTAAGTGGCGTCCGGGCGGGAAAGTCCATCCGGACTTGGCGTGACCTACTCGTCGCGCAGGTGGAACGGGTCCTGCCCGTCCTCGCGCGCTTCGTATGCCTGGAGCCTCGGACCCCTGATGCGTTCGACCGCCCAACCCCAAGCACCCTTTGGCGGGGGATTTTCCTTGATCCAGCCACGCTCAGGATGCTGCCTGAGACGTCGGGGTTGTTGGTCGCCGGCGCGTCTCCAGGTGCTACCAGCCGCGTCTGTGTACATCAGGTCTACACGAAACCGGGACTGTTCAACTTCGCCATCTCCATCGTCGGCCAACGTAACGATGGCCTCGCCCCCGACCTTTCCAGCGGGATCCAGGAGGTCCCAGAGGTTGTGGTGCAGGTAGTCCTCGCCATCCACCTGATCGTGTACCACCACATTGACGAACATAGCGGGCTGTCCGCTGAAGTTGTGCACGGACCAGCTGACCGAGTACGTGGGACGCCCACTCGAAGATAGGCCCCTGCTGAAGGTCACGTTCGTGATGCGACCGATTACAAGGCGTGCCTGCGCGGCTTCCTGGTCGCTCTCCTCCTCCCTGCGCACCTTCCGCTCGTGCATGAGGAGGAGACCTGCGAACGCCGCGGCAGGTACGGCCACGCAGCTCCCCATAATGCTGCCGACAGCCTGAAGCCAGTCGGTGATGTTCGGCGACTCAGCTAGGAGCATCGAATCAGGCTAGGTGTGCGAGCCGACGAGTACAACAGCGAGATCTGTACGTCAGCCGGGCGGTGCTTCGCCTCCAAGACGAAGTCCCGCCGAGACCATCCGTAGGCGCCGGAGCTGATGAGAGGGAACGCAACAGTGCATGCGCCGAGTTCGTCGGCAACCTCCAGTGCACGCCGGTAGCAGGACGCGAGTAGTGCACGGTCGGTCTGTCCGGCGCTGTGGTTGGGGCTGACCGTGTGGATGACCCACTTCGCGGGCAGGTCTCCCGCAGTTGTCCAGCCGGCATCGCCCGTAGCGAGTCCATCGGGGAACCGCGTCACGCAGTCGTGCAGGATCTCTGTTCCGCCGACGCGGTGGATCGCGCCGTTCACGCCGCCACCAATGCGCAGGGCGTTGTTCGCGGTGGTGACGACGGCGTCAACGGCTTGCTTCGTGACGTCTCCGACGACAGCGGTAAGCGCGGGCATGGCATCAGTCTGCTGTGAGTCGTTCGCGATCAACGCTGTCAGCGGTCAACGAGCAGTCCCACTTCAGGTAATGAAGACGAAACCGCCCCGCCCTCGTAGGAAGAAGGCGGGGCGCTCCCATGGCTCGCACTCCGGTGCCAGCCTACGACTTAGTCACTCAGGTGTCGAGACGGCAAGTTCTTGCCCTGGTCGTCAGCTGGCGGGTTAACGGCAGTCAGAATGTCAGAAGCCAAGGGGCGGCTTGCCATCACAGCTGATCTGAACGGTGACTGTTATCCAACCGATCCGATCGTCACGGGTCCCCATGATCGTCGGGTGGGCGACCATGAAGGCTGTTGCCGAAAGTTGCCTTCGGTCGCGACTGACCTTCGTGATCAGGGACCGTCTGTCAGAGCGGATGGCGTCGGGGTAGACGGCGTACCCCTCGTGGGAAGTGCCCTGCGCGTCCTCGATCGAGAGCGAGAGCAGGGTCTTGGTCACCTTGGCGGGATCGTTGCGAAGGCTGTGCCATTCGGAGATCTCAACGGAGAGGCCGTCCCGCGCCGCGGCCGGGTACTCGCCGAGGAGTTGTCCGCCGACCTTCCATTGCACCTCGCCGCTGTGCCACTGACACTGAACCTGGCGGTCCGCTACATCCCACGTCGAAGTTCCGTTCCACGCTCCGCGAACAGTGATGCGGGCGAAGCCGCCGTACACGGAGCCTTCCGAGTTCTGGCGGTTGAGAAGCGGCCGGGCTTTCGGAAGCGGTGGTAGTCGCACAAGACTGGGCTCGTCCTCGAGCGGTCCCGCCCACCGGACATGCGGTACGTCGGCGCTTGCTGGCGGCGTCCGTGCCGGTCCAGGTGGGTTTGTCGTGGGAGCTGGCCGGCTGGGGGTGGCCGCCGAGTGCCCGTCCGACAGGCCAGGGGAGGTGGCTTCGTATCCGCAGCCGAGCAGCAACACGGCTCCCACAGCGAGCGATGCCGATACCGAGCGAGAAGACACGCGGTCAAGTCAAGCGAGACGACGCCATCCTGTGAATCGACCTCACGGACGCATCTTCGGATGCAGTTGGTGCTTAAAGGTACGTTGCGAGCGCTTCCTCGCGACGCATGAGCATCGGCTTCAGGTGCCCATCGATGAGCGCTACGTCATCGTCGGTGAGTCGCAGCAGGGGGCGGCGCATGTATGCACTCCAAGCATGTGGCTTGGGGAAGGCATCGAGTTCGGTGACCAGGGGCTGTAGCTCTAGGCCGCTCGGATACGGCGCAACGCCTTCAACGGCTAAGGGGCAGCTTGAGATGAAGTCTCTGCCTGCAAACGTCACGGGCTCGTCCAGTGCGCATACAGCAGACGCAGCGGTTGCCTTGGCGATGATGCGTCCACGGTCACGGGTTGGGTTCCGCCAGGCACCACGTGTGGCGTACAGGTAGAGCCGGTCGCCCGCTACTAGAGCACGTACCTCTATCCGCGGCGTACTAGGGAACGCCATACGTTGCTCGGCCAACACCCAGCGAATGGCGTCACGGTGGCCGAGGATCACAAGATACGCAGTCACGGCAGCGACCGTAGCGGAACAGACGCCCCGCTGGACGAGTGCGGGTGATCCATGGAAAGCCCCATCCCGAGCGGCCAGGCTGCGGGCACTAGACATGCCCGCAGGCTGGCAGATGGTCTACTGCGCTGCGTCGACCTTCAGGGCCGGCAGCTCGTTCACGATCCGCACCGTCTCCACGCTGACGGTCACGATGCGCTTCAGCAGGTCAATGATGTAACGAGGGTCCCCCGCCTCGGCCGCCCAGTCGTTCGGGTCGTTGACGATGCCGCTGGCCTTGTCGGTCTTCACCTGGTACCGCTCGACGATCCACTCGACAGCAGACCGTGAGCCGAGCATGTAGGTGTGAGCTTCGGCGGGGATGCCCCTGAGCGTCACGTTGCTGTTGTAGATGACCGTGGACCTGTCCGCGTTCTTGCCGACCTTGCCGAAGGCCATCTTCTGCACGCGGTAGAAGTCGGGACTTGCCGGGTTCGCACTCGGGCGCGTGACCTCTTCGAGAGGGAAGGGCTCGACATGCTCGTAGCCGACATGAAGTGTCGCTAGTTCCCGTCCCGCGGCCACGAAGGCATGGAAGTCCTCGCTCGTGGCAACTTTCGGAATGCGTGGCAGCATCTTCTTCAGATCGGCCTCGAACTCACTCCTGTACACGGGGGAGTGAAGCAGTCCGTAGATGTAGTAGAAGATGTCGTCCTTCGTGACGAGGCCCCCGTACGCCGAGCGAAAGTCGCCCAACGTGCGGTCGGTAATGTTGTCGACCCGTTCGAGGGTGCTCTCTTCGTGAGCGCTGAACAGGTCGGCTTCGCCTGTCGATTCGACGTACCTGTACCGGGGAAGGTACTGGCCGCCGCTCCCAGCACCCGTCAAGTGCCGGTCAGGAAGCATGTCTGTCATCAGCACCGAGAACGGCACAGCAGATCCCATACCGACCACATAGATGCCCAGATTTGCTCGTGAAGGATCGGGGTAGACGGCCGGCAGTTTATAGACGGTGTTATTGAGCTTCCGATCGAAGCAGACATGAGTCTTGGAGAAGGGTCGGTACATGCCGACGACTACCGACTCCGGATCGAACCTGTGCCGAGTGCCACGCACGAACCGAGCCCTGTCCGAGCGATCCCAGGCGAACTTGGTCGAATCCAAGTGGATGTACCCCTCGGCTTCCGCTTGCCGGTCCGCGACCTCGTTCTGCTTGCAGTGCACGTCGAAAGCGTCAAGGACATTGTTGTAGTGGTCAACCATGCGTTCGACGTTCTGGTGCACGGAAGCACGGGAGTAGTTGTAAACCCAACCGTCGCGGTTCGTCATCAGGCCACTAGTTTGAAGGCCGAAAATCTGGTGCTTGTCTTGCTCCGACTTTTTGCTGACGGGGGTGAAGCTTGCAAAGTCCGTGTTGCGCTGGTTGATCCAGTCTCCAGCCTCGTTGGGCTCGACGACCTGCCAGTCGACTGCCTCAATCGAACTCTTCGCGACGATGTCAAGCTTCTGCTCGCGAGTGAGGTAGTCGCCGATATCGCGGTAACGAATTTTCGTCCCCTCGACAGCACCGTGTTTCTTGACGAGTAGCAGAATCGCGACGGTGCTGCGACTGCCCTGTCCGAAGATGTTGTCCTTTTCCTTCTGCCTCAGCTCGCCTGCGGTGCGCGCGTTGCCGCGCAGGTTGAAGCAGTAGATCGCGTGGAACTCTTCGGCGAGACTCTTGCGTAGGCCGTCGGCGGTGTTGGAATCGATGTAGCCACCGTTGGAGACGTAGCAGATGATGCCGCCTTGTTCCGACGCGGCGATGCGGTCTGACGCCCAGCGGATGGCCCGAATGTACGAGTCGTACAAAGAATTCTTGAGGGTTGCCGTTGAACGAGCTACGTAGGTATCGGCGATGGAGGCATCCAGCGTCGGGTACTTCTGGTTCTGATTGCCGTCGTTCTGGCTTGTCTGGCCAGCGGAGTAGGGGGGGTTCCCGATGATGACCCGGATGTCCAGGCCCTTCTGATGCGCTACACGCTCGTTGTTCTGCGGAAAGATGAACTCGTCCATGGGGTCGCCGTCCTCGGCCATCTGGAACGTGTCCGTCAGGACGATACCGTTGAACGGTACGTACTCGCCGCCCGCGATTCCGTGAAAGGTGGCTTCGATGTTGATGGCCGCGATGTAGTACGCCAGCAGCAGAATCTCGTTTGCGTGCAGCTCCTGGGCGTATTTGTGCAGGAGGTCGTCGGGCCGAATGATTCCGCTCTGTAGGAGTCGGGCGATGAACGTGCCCGTGCCAGTGAAGGGGTCGAGCACGTGCACGCCACGATCACTTATTGAGGCGTTGAACTCCCGGCGGAGCACTTCTTCAACACTGCGGATGATGAAGTCTACGACCTCGACCGGGGTGTAGACGATGCCCAGAGACTCCGCCGCACGAGGAAACGCAATTTTGAAGAACTTCTCGTACAACTCCGTGATGATCTTCTGCTTGCCTTCAGCGTTGTCTATACCCTCCGCCCGCAGGCGGACGCTGCTGTAGAACCTGTCCAGCGTCTCGGTCTCGGTGTCGAGGTTCTGCTCGTCGAGCGCATCGAGCATTCCCTGCATCACCTTGGAAACCGGGTTGTTCTCGGCGAATGAGTAGCCGTCGAACAGCGCCTCGAAGACTGGACGCGTAATCAGGTGCTGGGCGAGCATGTCGATGGCGTCGTCTCGCGTGATGCCGTCGTTCAGGTTCGCGCGGAGACCGTTGAGGAAGTCTTCGAACGTGGCGTTGAGGTGGAGAGTCGGGTCGCCCAGCAGAGCCTTAATGCGCGTCGTGTGTCGCTCCGCGATGACGGATACGTCCTTGGCCCAGTCCTCCCAGTAGCGGCGGCTGCCGACCTTCTGCACGATCTTGGCGTAGATGGCATCGCGCCACTCACCGATATGCGGGAAGTCGAAGGCCGGCTGGACGTGTTGCGGACGGTTGCTCTGTTCGCCAGGCTCACCCTCGAAGCCACCAACGCCGATGACCTGAAGCTGGTCCGGCCGCGTCTTGTTCAACTCGATCTGGTTGACCATCGCGTTGAAGCGCTCATCATGCGCGCGCAGCGCCTGAAGTACCTGCCAGACGACCTTGTACTTCTGGTTGTTGGTCAGCGCCTGTTCTGGCGTCATCTCGGCTGGGATGCCGATGGGCAGGATCACGTACCCGTACTGCTTGCCGTCTGATTTGCGCATGACCCGGCCGACGGACTGCACTACATCGACGACCGAGTTTCGCGGGTTCAGGAACATCACCGCGTCGAGCGCGGGTACATCCACGCCTTCGGAGAGGCAGCGGGCGTTGGACAGGACACGGCATGAGTCAGGCTCGGCGGGCGCTTTCAACCAATCGAGCTTCTGGCTACGGCGCAGCACGTTGAAGGTGCCATCCACATGTTGGGCCTCGCAGCGCAGCAGCGGCTCGTCCGTGCCGTCGTCCTCCTCCAGCATGAGGGACTTGACGTGCTGATCGACGATGCGCGTGAACTGCTGGGTGAACTTCTTCGAGTCCTCGATTGAACGCGCGAACGCGACGGCACGGGCCATCGGGCGTGGGTCGTTTCCGAAACCAGACTCCGCGGTTCCCCGCTTGGCCAGGCCGTTCCAACAGCCCACGATCTTCGCGGCGTCGTCGAGGCCGAGTTCGTTGTCCTCGTCCGCGAGTTGTTGCTGGAACGTGGCGCTGACGGCACGCTCGTCGACTGCTAGCACCAAGACCTTGTAGTCGGCAAGCAGGCCCTTGCCGACGGCCTCGCCGAACCCGAGCCGGTGAAACTCTGGCCCGTAGATCGCCTCGTCATCCATCGACGCGAGTACTGCCGAACCTTCATCAGCCTTCGACTTGCTGCCGTCGTCGTAGATGCGCGGCGTTGCCGTCATGTACAGGCGCTTCGCACCCTTGACAAACTTTTGGTCGTGCACGCGGACGAAGTTCGACTCGTCCTCGCCGGCCAGGGTTACACCTGTAGTTCGGTGCGCCTCGTCACAGACGATCAGGTCGAATTCCGGCAGACCGGCCTTCTGCGCCGCAGCCACGGCGGGCAGTGACTGGTACGTGGAGAAGATGACCGTGATCTTGTCGCCGTGCTGGCCTTCGCTCACCTGACCGTGCAGCTTCTTGGGGTCGGTGGTGGCGGGGAAAATCAGATCGTAAGGCGAGATGTCCTCGCTATCGGTGCGTCGTCCCGCACGTACGTCAGAGCACACCGCGAAGGGACGAAGCGGCACCTCAGCCTCGGAGGTCCACTCCTTGAGGGTCTGCGACAGCAGTGAGATCGAGGGGACGAGCAGCAGCACCGTGCCGCCGAGGGCCACCTGGTCTTCGACGATGCGGAGCGAGGTCATCGTCTTACCGGTGCCGCAGGCCATGATGAGCTTGCCGCGGTCGTGCGCCTGGAAGCCTTCGCGGACTTTCTCCAGCGCCGTCGTCTGGTGGAGGCGAAGTACTTTCTTGGCCCGGAGCGTCATCACATCGGGCTGCTTCAGGCTGAACTGCGACCAGTCGATGCTCGACTCGTCGAGGTCCTGCACGCGTAGGCGCGTGACCGGGATGTGCTGGTCGGCGAGGGCGTCCTCGGCGTGTGTGCTCCACTTGTCAGTCGTGGAGACGATCATGCGTCCGGTGAACGGAGCCTTGCCTGACGCGGTGAAGAACGAGTCGATGTCGCTCTTCTGGAGCGTGTGGGAGGCGTCGTAGAACTTGCACTGGATCGCCGTCAAGGCACCGGTCTCACGTTCCTCGGCGACGAGGTCGATGCCGGTGTCGGGCTTGCCGGCTCGGCCCGGCCAGTCAGCCCACAGCCAGACGTTGCTGAATCGGTCGGACCACGAGGTGTCCATGCGGAGGTACGCGGCAATCAGGCGCTCGAACTTGTCACCCTTGTCGCGCTCATCGGTCGAGGTGACCTGAAGCTCGTGCAGGATTTCGTGGATAGTAGTCGCCACGTGTGCCAGCTCCCCGCTCTCAACGCCAGTACGGCAAGAGAGTCAGCCTAGGGGAGCGAGCTGTCCGTCTGGAAGCCGGACATTCGGTAGGAGACGATCGACTTTAGGGCACTGCGGCCCTCCGCTATGGCGCAAGCGGCCGGGGTCCAGCGCTCTTCGTGTAGGCAACCTTCGCGGCCTTGACGGTCGTGAGGGCGGCGCTCGGCACAGCCTGCTTCAGGTTTAGCGGTGGCCGAAGGCTAGTGATCAAATTCTTCTCGTGCTGTTCGGGGTCTTCGCAGGCGAACCAGGTAAGGCGAAGGTTGGCGTGCATCCACGCTGTGAGGCGAAGTTCGTCGGCTGCGACAAGTACCACGCGGTCGGTCCAGGCAGTCTCATAGCGCTCGGTGGACATCAGCAAACCGGCGAGGGTGCGACGCAGCGTTGAGCTACCCGATCGGGCTAGGTGCTCCTTGACGATCCTCGTACGCAGTCCGCTCTTCCTCTCGGCGATCCCGAGGTACAAGAGGCGCACAGCGGGATCGCTGCCGTTCGCGGTGCCAGGAAGGTCAGCGAAGATCGTGGGTGCGGCCCACCACGCGTAGATGCCGACCGCACTCGGTACGAGGCTTACGGCCTCTCCCAGGGCTAATGGTGCGGTGTTCAGAGCAGTCGTGGCGGCCTGAAGGGCGTTCGGCTCCAGCGGCGAGGTCATACAAACATCTTCCCGACGACGTGTGACATGGCTTTTTCTTGTAGACGTAGTCCACGAACCTGCCGCCACATCCGGCGGACTGTGCGCTGCTTCGGGGGTCTGTTTTCTCTCGCGAGACTCTCGATCCACTGCGACAGCCTCAACGCCCTACTACGCAACTCGTTGTAGGCGGCATCGAACTCATCCGGACTCGGCCAGCCGGTGCCACGCGTGTCATGGAGGTAATACCGACGCCAAGCCTCCTGAAGCGCACAGTGCGAGTTGCGAAGCTCGATCCAGGTGTCAGCGTGTTCGTTCAGATGCTGGAGCCGCCCAACGAGGATCCTGACCAAGTCCATATGGTCGTCGAACTCCGTCGCCAATCGATTACGGGTCTCCACCGTCTGCTTGAACCACTCTTCATCTTTTCGTTGAAAGTCGGACTTTCCGGTCCGAGCGCTGTGCTCGACGACGGCAACGATGCGCGCCGCTAGGTGGTACTCCGTCACCGACGGCACTACCTTCTTCGCCAGCAGATCTGCCAGCTCACGCAGATCCTTCTCCCAACGGTCCCGCTCCCTGATCTTCACCTGCGTCTTCGGCACGAGCCACGCCTGCACGAGCGCGGTGCCGATGAGCGCGAGCGCAGCGCCCAGAACCACTGACCACGGGTCTTTCACGCCGGAAGGGTAAGCCGGAGCGAGCTTTGGGACCAGCCGCCAAGACGGCGGCGTATTAAACGTGATGGCTGGTCACAATCGCCTGTTGCGATCTCCGCTGCCATCCGGGGGTGTCGATCCGGTCAAACGTTCGGTTAAGACATGCCATTGCCCGTAGTGCGGGAGCCTACCGGTCGAGCGCAACTGGTCTGAGGTTGCCTGCCAACTCGTGCAGCTAGGTGGGCATGCCGATTGTGTTGGAGATCGCTTCATGGCGGAATTGGCCTCAAGTTGATCGCTTTCAGCGTGCGTTCGGAATGTCTATAGTCTGCTCTACCGCAACCTTCGTCAGTGGTGGGAGCCGCAAGTGTCGAGGTCGAAGAGGGACAAGCTCCGCGTGGCTGGCGCGATCATCGTACTTCTCGGAGGCGTAGCGGCTTTCCTAGCGGGAAAGCTTGTAAAGCTGGGCGTAGTAGGAGACGTGCTTGAACACCTGGGAACCTTTGTAGCTACAGCCGTGCTTGTTAGCTTCTTGTATGACTACTTCCTTCGTGAGAAGCACGCCGCTGACACCCTCGTGAGCCTGCAAGACGTGCTCACCGGACCGTCAATGCTCGTGCTAATCAACGATCACGATACGAAGTTGCACGGCCGCATCGAAAGCGAGCTTCGCGCTTGGCTGGAAACTCATGTTCAGCAGGCTGGCGTGTGGGGGTTGAGTGGCTTCGAGCGAAGCTTCAACTACGCCGCCGTTTTCGACCGCCTCGATAACGGTGACGAGCTTCTCTGGCTGAACAATTTCTGTCCAGATGGCATCAAGTACCGTGACGCCCTTGTAAGTGCGGTTCAGCGGGGAGCTTCGGTCAAAATGCTGGTTGCCGAACCCGACTCGGTCCCTTCAAACCTGCGTGCGCTCGAAATCGAGACTCAAGAAGAGTTTAGTACGGCAGCGGCACGTAGCTGAGGTGGTCTGACCTGCCCTGATCTGGATCGTGGTGGGGCGCGACCGTCAATGAGCACAAGACAGCCACCGCGAGATCATCGTCTGTTGTGGACAAACCGAATAACGTCGCGGTGGCCGCTGGCCATAGCGTAGATGCTGCCGTGTGGTGGCAGGTGTTCGACGGTGTGCTGGCCCGGATCGGTGCTCGGTTCGCCAGGTCGGAGCCTCGCCGCACGGTGCGTGAGCTGCTGCTGGGGCTGCTGGCGCCGATCGAGCGCAAGAACGGATGGTGGCTGGCCGAGCAGGCCGGTCATGCTAGCCCCGACCGGATGCAGCGCCTACTGCGCACCGCGGTCTGGGACACCGACGCCGTCGCCGGCGACCTGCGTGACCTCGTGGTCGAGCACCTGGGCCACCGCGACGGGATCCTCGTCGCAGACGAGACCGGCTACCTCAAGAAGGGCGTTTGCTCGGTCGGCGTCCAACGGCAGTACTCCGGCACCGCTGGCCGGGTCGAGAACTCCCAGATAGGGGTCTTCCTGGCGTACGTGTCCCCACGCGGGCGGGCGCTGCTGGACCGGCGGCTGTACCTGCCGCGCAGCTGGTCCGACGACGAACGCCGCTGCACCGCGGCCAGCGTACCCGACGAGGTGCTGTTCGCGACCAAGCCCGAGCTGGCCCTGGCCATGGTCGACACGGCGATCGCCGCCGGGGTCCCGGCCGGCTGGTTCACCGCCGACGAGGCGTACGGCCTCGACCCCGCGCTGCGTGCCGGGCTGCGTGAACGCGGCATGGCCTACGTCCTGGCCGTGGCCTGCAACACTCTGGTCAACACCACCCCGGTGCAGCGCGAACGCGTCGACCGGGTCGCTGCGCTCCTGCCCGAGCAGGCGTGGCAGACCCGCTCGGCCGGGCCGGGCTCCAAGGGACAACGTCTCTACGACTGGGCGTGGGTCACCATCCACGACCAGGGCGAAGGCCGGCACAGCCTGCTCGTGCGCCGGGGCAGCGACGGGCAGTTGGCCTACTACTTGTGTTGGACCCCGGCGTCGGTGCCGCTGGTGCGGCTGGTCACCGTCGCGGGTAGCAGGTGGTCCATCGAGGAGTCGTTCCAGACCGCGAAAGGGCAGGTCGGACTTGACCAGTATCAGTGCCGGGGCTGGCGGGCCTGGCACCGGTTCACGCTCCTGGCCATGATCGCCCTGGCCTTGCTGACCGTTGTCACCATCGCGCATCGCTCCTCAACCAGCAGCCCCGAGCTGATCGACCTGACCCTCGCTGAGACCCGACGCCTGATCGCTACCGCCCTGCCCACCGCCGCGACCCAGGCTGCCGTACTGGCCTGGTCACGATGGCGACGACGTCACCAAGCCAGCGCCAAACGAAGCCACTACCGACGACGCTCCGAGCCCTCTACCAGCGTATAAGCGCTACGCGCTGCTTCCGTAGCGCGGTCGGGCGTCAGCGGGACATGAGGCGAGGAGCACCCGGCGGCGTGACGACCACCTGATCCGCATCCTCGTATAGAACGACGCCGGGGTCGGTTGAGCGCGCCTCACTCCAGCGGATCTTGTAACGATCCAACAGGGCCAGATATCCCGGCACGCGGTCGAGAAGATGTACGGCAGTGTCCTTGAACCAGCAGGTCGCGTGGGGGTAGATCGACTTGTCGAACAGCGTCGGGTCCACCTTGCCCGGATCGGGGTAGGCGGCATCGAACCAGTCGTTGTTCGTTCGCCACCAGGTCCAGTCCTCAGGGCTCAACGCACCTGACCTCGCCAACCGGTTCGCGAGCCCGAAGATGCCCGTCCGCCTTCCGTGCTCGTCAGCTTCGGCAGACTCGAAACGGATGTACAGCACGGAGCCATGCTGCCACAACGCTGGCGGATACACCTGCCGAGCGCTTGGCCGACCACATGCCGCTGCCGTATTAGTCCGCCTCATTTCGCGGAGAAGATCCGGGAAGAGCTGCGTATTCTTCAAGCGGCTGCTGCTCGAATCTCTAGGGCTAGTTCGCATGGTTCGTTCGAGGTCCGGACGTACGCGGATCTCCCTGGCAGCCCTATGTACCTTTACCTGCATGGCGGCGTTCGCGTGAAGGGTTATTCGAGCTTCTATCTCGCTGACCCATCAGCGTTTATGCCGCATTTGCGTTGGCATGAGGTTCCGGGCGGCATGCTTGAGCATCTACACCGCTACTACGAGCGCAAGTGGGAGGCGAACGCGGAGCCGCCTGTTGTTCGTCTCAGCTCCAAACCTGAATTGGTGCCGTGAGCCGATTGAGGCGGTAACGACCATAGACAGGGCCGGGTGAGGAACCCGGCCCTGCCGTTACCTACGCCGTGCCGAACTGCTCCTTGATGACCTGACGGATGCGTCGGTCGCTCACGTTCAGCCGCTTCGCCTGCTCCTCCCTGGTGATGCCGGGCTCGGCGGCCTCCAGTTCGCGTACCGCGTTCAGCAGCTCGGCCGGTTCCCGCCTCTTCTTGCCCGGCTTGTCGCGGGTGTTCTTCACCTCCTGAAGACGCTTGGAGTCCGCGGCCCCCGGAGCCTCCGGTGTACCCGTGCCCACCTCTTCGTTTTCAGGACCTGAAGAGGCCGGCTGGGGCTTCGGCCGGACAGCCTTGCGGACGGGCACCGGCTTGGCGGCCTCTTCAGCAGCCTCGGCGACCGTGACCCCGATCGACTCGACCAGGGACATCAGAAGATGCACGCATAAGGCCAGCAGGAAGGGCGGCACGGCGGACACCGCCATGGCGATTCCGTCGCCGCCTGCTGTCGTGGCGTGCAATGCGTTGCAGACCACGGAGATGACCGCGCCGACGATGACGACGGTCCAGGGGTACCAAGTCGACTTCTCCATCTTCTTCATGACGATGGCGACGATGGTCGCCACGGCCATCGCGCCATCGACCGTGACCGGGAACAGCCACGCGAGGTCAGCTCGCATGTGCGCGCCCACGGCAACGGCCTTCAGCGCGTCGTAGGACAACGCGAAGCCCGCTCCTACTACCGCGACGAAGCCGACCACAACCACGACGCCAGCAAGGACGCCAAGGGCCACGTTGAGCGCACGTAGCGATGCGGCCCGGTTCACGCCGCACCCCTGGAGATCTGCCGGACGCGGTCGAACAAGCTCAGCAGGGTGCGGACGGTCCAGTCGTCGAGGATGCGCGAGAGCCAGCGGACGACTCGGTCGTCGTGCGCGTCGAGATCGACGCCTCGTAGGCAGTGACGCAGAGCGGCTTCACGGTCTTCGGGCGTGGTCCGTCCGGCGGGCAGTACGGCCCCGGAGTCGTCCGGCGGTTCGATGTTCATGTCTCCCCTTCGGGCTGGGAGACCCCCGGAGCGCGTGTCACTCGCGTGTCACACACCGCCTGGACCAGGATGCACCTGTGCCCGATTCAGGTCCTGAAGACATGTGGGTTTACCTGCGATAACGCAGAGAACTGTCCTTGCCCACACTTACGATGTTGGACTTGTAATCGGAAGGTTAGGGGTTCAAGTCCCCTGGTCGGCTCCAACGCCCCAGCTCAGCCCCGTGCCACGACAGCATGTCCGCCCGTGGGAGAGTCGTCGTCATGACGGCTTCAGCGACTCCGGACCGCGAGTTGATGCTCGAGACCGATCGCCTGCTGCTTAGACCCTGGCGGGTGGCCGAAGCAGCCGTTCAGCGCGAGCTGTGGACCGAACGTGATCCGCGGGTGCCGCCCCAGCGCCGCATCGACGCCGACGGACACCCCACCCTCGCGGAGCTGGAGAATTCGATCCGCACCGACGAGCTCTGGGCGACCAGGTTGCCGGCGATCGAGCGCAAGGCGGAGGGCGACGTCATCGGCTACTGCGGGCTGGTCGACGGACGGGGACCGCAGGGGGAGCCGGAACTGGCGTTCGAGCTGCTGCACCGCGTCTGGGGTCAGGGGTACGCGACCGAGGCCTCGCTGGCGGTGCTGGACTGGGCGCGATCGTCCGGCTACGAGCGCCTGTGGGCCACGGTCTGGGACTGGAACACCGCTTCCCGCCGGGTGCTGGCCAAGCTCGGGTTCACCGAGACCGACCAGACGGTGGTGGACCCGGTCCGCGGAACCACTCTGTTCACCACGCGACCGCTCTGACAGAGCTCTGCGCAGCGACAAGGGGGCGGATGCGTTTCGCATCCGCCCCCTCGCCGTGTACGCCTGTCAGATGAGCGTGTCGCTCTCCAGCGGCAGCAGGCCCGCGGCGGTCCCGACGACCGGCAGGGCGCGCAGCACCTCCATGGAGGTGGCCATGTTGCCCAGGATCGGCAGGTCGTTGACGAGCGGCAGCTGGCCCAGCAGGCTGCCCACGCCGAGGCCGCCCGCGCCGGCGCCGGCGCCGCCGGTCAGGCTGCCCAGCAGCGGCAGCTCGCCCAGGTTGGGCAGGCCGGGCAGGCCGGCCTCGGTGGTGGCCGACTCCGCGTACTCGGCGTCCTCGCCCGCGATCGGGCGCTCGGTGGCCCGGTGCCGGCCGACGTGCTGGGGCTGCGGCGCCGGGGCGGAGATCTGCTGGCCGACGGGCAGCTGGGTGTCGAGGCTCGGCTCGGGGTTCAGCAGGTTGGCGCCGCGGCCGGGGCTCATGCCGGACAGCCCGCCGGTGATCTTGCCGAGCGCGTCGCCGACGATCGGCAGCGAGCCGACGACGGGCAGCGCGGTGCCGGGCTTGCCGCCCTGGACGATGCCGCCGGTGAGCATGCCGCCGACGACGGGGAGCTTGGTCACGGTGTCCAGGCTGAGCTTGCCGCTGGCCAGGTCGCGTACGCCGGGGACCTGCTTGGCGATGTCGCCGACGACCAGGATGCTGTCCAGCGGGCCGCCGTTGCCGAGCACGCCGTCGAGGATGGGCAGCTTGTCGACGAAGGGCAGGCCTTCGGCGGTGGGCAGGCCCTCGGTCGCGAGCAGGTCGTCGTTGCCCGGCTGGCCCATCGCGTCGGCGATGAGGGCCGGCACGATCTGCGAGGTCGCGTCGGCGACCTGCTGGGACAGCGCCGGTTCGAGCGTGATGCCCTGGGCGTCGGACGGGTCGAGCGCGTCGGTGTCGAGCAGTGGGTCGATCTGGCGTGCCAGCATGCCGGACGGCATACCGGTGGGCGTCTCGCCGAGCCATTCGCCGAAGCTGTCCTGGGGGGTGCCGACGGACGGGCCGGCCGGGGCGGGCAGCGGCGCGGGCTGCAGCCCGGACAGGTCGTTGCGCTCGCCGGTGAGTCCGCCCAGGGCGTCGCCGCCGAGCGCGCCGGTGAGGCTGGCGAGCGGGTCGGCGGCCTTGGCGCTGCCGTTGAGTCCGCCGCTGAGTCCGCCGGTCAGGTCGCCCAGGCTGCCGGTGATGCCGCCGAGCGGCCCGTCGCCGCCGGTGAGTCCACCGAGCGGGCCGCCACCGCCGGTGAGGCTGCCCAGCGGGCCGCCGTCTCCGCCGAGCAGGCCGCCCAGGGTGCCGCCGCCGTCAGGGCCGCCCATCAGGCCTGTGGTCAGGCCGCCGAGCGGCCCGTTGGAGAGGCCGCCGATGGGGCTGCCACCGGGCTGGGCGCCGAGCAGGCCGCCGAGCGGTCCGCCGGAGAGCATGCCGGTGACGCTGTCCAGGCCGGGCAGTCCCTCCTCCTTGCCGACGCCGTTGAGCAGGCCGGTGCTGGTGAGCAGGCCGGTGCTCGGCAGCGCGCGGGTCAGGTCCGGGGCCTTGCCGGTGAGTGAGATGTCCTGCACCCCGGGGGCGTACGCGGTGACGCCGAGGTCTCCGGTGCCGCGGGTGATCGAAAGCGGGCCGTCGGCGAGCAGGCCCGCGTTCAGCCTCGTATCGGGCATGTCGATCGACAGGCCGAGGTTGTTCAGGCCGCCCGTCGGGGAGAGGAGATCGGCGACCAGCCCTCGCATGGCCTGAAGATCGGCGGTCGGCTGGGCCTCGGTGACCGTTTCAGCGTGCGCGACGCCACTGCCGAGAAGCATGACGCCGCCCGCCACGCCCACGGCGCCGACGGCACGGTAGAACCACTTGTTCATGTCCATCCATTCGATTGCTGACCGATGCACCCCGAACCGCAGGGTGCTGCTTGGTGCATTCGTCTGATGGAGCAACGACCAAAAGGGGCATATCGTCGCGGGAAAGGCATGTCTGGCGATCCCTCAGGGGTGGTACGGGTGGTGCGTGGTCGATAGCATCCGGGCGTGCTGACCCCCTCCACGGTCGTGGCAAACCTCCGCCGTGCCCGCAACAACCACTTCGTGATCAACGGCTCGGACGGCCTGGCCTACCGCCTCGCCGAGCAGCTGACCACGCGCTACGGCGTGGACGTGGTGGTGCTGATGACCCCCGATCAGAGGCGCGACGCGCGCGACTTCGGTGAGCTGCCGCGGGTGCGCGTGGTGGTGGTCGATCGGGTGGACGAACGTGCCCTGGTCAAGGCCGACGTCGCCACGGCGATCGGGCTGGCGCTGACGGTGCAGGACGACGTCGGCAACATCCACGTCGCGCTGCAGGCCCGTGACCTGGTGCCGGGGCTGCGGCTGGTGGTCCGGATGTACAACTCGCATCTCGGCCGCGGCATCGAGGAACTGCTCGGCAACGCCCGGGTGCTGTCCGACGCCGAGATCGCGTCGCCGGCCCTGGTCGCGATCGCGCTCGACGAGGTCAACGCGGTGCCACTGCCGGTCGGCGGGCGTACCCTCGTGGTCGCCCGGCGGGCCGAGGTGTCGCCCGACGACGTGGTCTGCGGGCTGGTGGACACCACCACCGGCGGCACCGCGCCGGACCTGCTGCCCGCCGACCCGGGCCGAGCCGACCTGGTGCTGGCCGAGGCGCGGGTGAGCAGCGGGGTCGCCGACAGCGTCGCCGACACGGTGACCACCGTCGCGCGTACCGTGCGCCGCAACGCCCGCCGCTGGCGGCTGCCCGCGGTCGTCGACACGGCGAAGACGCTGATCTCGCGCCAGTTCCGCATCGCGGTCGCGGTGGTGCTGCTGATCCTGATCGGTGCCGGTTTCGCGTTCGCGCGCACCCGGCCGGAGGTCGCCTCGTTCTGGGACGGCGTGTACGTCACGCTGGTCAACGCGCTCGGCGGACCGCAGCTCGACGCGGACATCCCCGGCTGGCAGCAGGTGCTGCAACTGCTCGTCGCGCTGGCCGGGCTCGCCCTGGTGCCGCTGATCACCGCGATGGTCGTCGAGGGCACCGTCAACGCCCGGCTGGCCGTGGCGCAGGGGCGGCTGCGGCTGCCCGAGGACGGCCACGTCGTGCTGGTCGGGCTGGGCAACGTCGGCACCCGGGTGCTGCGGCTGCTTTACGACCGGGACATCCCGGTGGTCGCGATCGACATCAAGGAGCAGGCACGTGGCGTGCCGCTGGCCCGCGAACTGGGCGTGCCGCTGATCATCGGCGACGCGAGCCGGGAGAGCACGCTGCGCTCCGCGCACGTGCAGAACTGCCGGGCGCTGATGACGCTGGCCAGCAACGACGTCATCAACCTGGAGGCGGCGCTGCACGGCCGCAACCTCCAGCCGCAGCTGCGGGTGCTGGTCCGGCTGTTCGACGGCGACCTCGCCGCGCGGGTACGCAAGACGTTCAGCATCCGGTTCACCCGAAGCGTGTCCTACCTCGCCGCACCGGCCTTCGCCGAGGCGCTGATGGAACGCGAGGTGATCGGCACCATCTCGGTCGAACGCCGGGTGCTGCTCGTCGCCGAGGTCGTGGTCGGCACCGGCTCGCAGCTCGCCGGGCAGCGGGTGGCCGTCGCGGACCTGGCCGGAGCGGTACGCGTGATCGCGCTGGCCGAGTTCGGTGAGCCCCGCCCGCTGTGGCGGCCCGCGCCCAACCGGGTGCTCCAGGCGCGTGACCGGATCACGGTGGTCGCCAGCCGCGACGGGCTCAGCCGGCTGATGCGCCAGGCAGCCGGAAACGGCGCGGACGACGACGCGGACCCGATCGCGCAGGGAGCAGGCGCGAGCGCGCCGTGACCAGGCAGCCGCCACCGGCCAGGGCCAGCAGCACCAGGCCCGCGGTGCGCGGCAGCCCGGACGTGTCCACGGGCGGACCGGAGACCTGACGCCAGGAGTTGAAGCCCACCCCCGCGGCGAACAGGGCCACGGTTGCGTCGCAGCTGGCCGGGGTCGAGTCGGCGACGCACTGCACCCGCAGGTCGTGGTCGAGCAGCAGGTCGATGTCGGCACGGGCGGTCGGGTCCAGGGGCGCACCCCGGCGCTGCGCGTACCGCAGCAGGTCGTAGCCGAAGTCGTGGGCCTTGCAGGCCGTGGCGAAGTCGAATGGGCGGCCCTCACCGGGCACCGAGCAGGAGCCGGTCGGGTTGATCACGCGGAGCGAGCCGTCGGCCAGCCGGGCGGTGCCCGGGGTGTAGTGCATGACCTGCGGGAAGTCCTCCGGCAGGGCGGCGAGGTCACCGGCGGGCAGCGCGTGGATCATGCGGGTCGCGGCGGCGTCCGCGCCGGCCTGCGCGTTGCCGGGGGTCGCGACGGTCAGCGCCGCGGCGATGCCGACGCCGAGCACCAGCAGCGAACGCAGCCAGCCCCGCAGCGGCCGCCGCCCAGCGGACGGCAGGCGTCGATTCCGGCCGTCGGGTCCGGCCCGCTCGGCGGAGAGCCTGGCGAGGGCGGCCAGGCGCGGCCGTGATCGCATCGTCGCGACCCTTTCGCTGTGCGCGGCCCGACGGGGTGCCACCCCGCTCGGCAGAGCGGTGCGCCCGGACCGGACAGCCACGCTACCTGCGGTTTTACCGATCGCCCAGCCTCTTCACCCGCCCGAGTTGAATAGACGTTGGCCTATCACATCGAAAATTCGTGACTCGGATTCGATGTGATAGGCCAACGTCGATGACGGGCGGGGCGGCGAGCGGTGGACGGCGTCGACGTGAACGGTCAGCGGGCGGCGAGGTCGTCGTCCTCGACGATGTCGTCGTCGGGGATGAGGTCGGGGTCGGGTTCCTCGTCGGGGTCGTAGCCCAGGACGGCCTGCTCGTCCGGGCGGTGCACCAGCACGTTGTTGAGGAACGACTGCACCGCGGGGGCGAGGCCGACGTCGCGGCCCGCGTTCTCGCTCAGCGTCCAGCGGTGCTCGATGATCTGCACGAACAGCTCTGGCGGTTCCAGCTTGCCGCGCAGGTGCGGCGGCACCGCGCGGATCACCGGCTCGAACACCTCGGTCAGCCAGCGGTGCGCGGCCTGGGCCTCGTCGGGCAGGTCCTCGGACTCGGCCCGGTACGCGTCGAGGTCGTTGAGCAGCGCGCGGGCCTGGTTCTCCTCGGCGTCCAGGCCGGTCAGGCGGAGCAGGCGGCGGGTGTGGTGGCCGGCGTCGACGACCTTCGGGCGCAGCATGATGCTGCGGTGCCCGCCCTCCTCGACGACGGACATCGCCACCTCCTCGACGTCGAAGCCGAGTTCGTTGAGGCGGCGGATGCGCTTGTCCATCTGGCGGCGGGTGTCGGTCTCGACTGCCTGCTCGTGGGTCAGCTCGTGCCAGAGCGTCTCGTAGCGGCGCACCACCTCGTCGGAGACGTGCTCCGGATCGATGCCCTCGTGCAGCAGGCCCGCGGCCTGCAGGTCCAGCGCCTCGCCGAAGATGTTGGTCCGGGCGATCTCCAGGTCCTCGCCGCGCTGGCCGGGGGACAGCCGCAGGTGCAGCTGGCCCGTCTCGGCGTCGACGAGGTACGCGGCGAACGCGCCCGCGTCGCGGCGGAACAGGGTGTTGGACAGCGAGCAGTCGCCCCAGAAGAAGCCGAGCAGGTGCATGCGCACCAGCAGCGCGGCGAGCGCGTCCAGCAGCCGGTTCATGGTGTCGGGGCGCAGCGTGTGCGAGAACAGCGCCCGGTACGGCAGGGAGAACTTGAGGTGGCGGGTGACCAGCACCGGTTCCAGGTGCTCGCCGTCGGCGGCGACCCGGTCGGCGACGATCGCGACCGCCTCGACGGCCGGGGCGTCGATCCGTTCGAGGGCGCGGAGCAGGTCGTACTCCCGCTCGGCGATCTTCTCTCGGGTCTCCTTCACCGCGTACACGGTGCCCTGCAGTTTGACGAAGCGGACCACGTGCCGGGAGATGCCCTGGGGCAGCGCGACCAGGTGGTCGGCCGGCCACTCCTCCAGTGGAGTTGACCAGGGTAGATCGATCAGGGCTGGGTCGACGAGGGCCGAGGTGATCCGCACCCGAACAGCCTACGGATTCGCATACAGCTGCCGCGAATCCTCTTTTCGGCCGAGGCACCGGCCACAGTGCTGCGTCGTTGCACGTAGGGAGCTTGTCCGGAGTCGTTCAGGAGGCTGGTCGCATGCGCCGTACGGTCGCGCTGGTGATGGGAATCTCTGCCGTGTTGGCGCTCACCTCGGCCGCAGGCGCCGCGGTGCTCGGTGGAGGAGCCCCGCCCGCCGCTCGGCCGGATGACGCCCGATCGATGGTCACCGCAGTTCAGGAGGCCGAGCAGGCGGCCGCGCCGACAGCCGGTGCCGGGGCCGTCGCTCCGGTGACCGCGAAGGGCGGCGAGGACGCGAGCCCGCACCGGACCGGGCGGGCCGAGGCGGGCCGGGTCGAGTCCGCGCACGCGGTGCTCGGCTACCTGGACGCGGACCGCAGCACGACGCTGCGCTACCCGGGGGCCGAGTACGTCAAGGTGCACTTCTCGCAGCTGCTGCTGCTTCCCGGCGACTACCTGACGGTCAGCGACCCGAAGCGCACCGAGGTGCACCGGATCGACGGCGACGCGGTCGGCTCGGTGCTGGGCAGCGCGGGACGCTGGGCGATGTCGGTGACCGGGGACACCGCCCTCGTCGAGCTGCACAGCTCGGACCTCGATCTGCTCGGGCTGGGCGCCACCGTCGCCCGGCTCGGCGTGGTGATCGACAAGGTGAGCCGCGGGCACACCGAGGCGGAGCGGACCACGGCGTCCGAGTCGTACCAGAAGGCAAAGCGGGCGCAGGCGCGCACGGGCCGGGAGGAGACCATCTGCGGCTCCGACCAGAAGGCCGACGCGGTCTGCTACCGCACCACCGAGCCGGTGGTCTACCGGCGCGCCAAGGCCGTGGCCCGGATGCTGATCGGCGGCGTCGAGCTGTGCACCGCCTGGCGGGTCGGGCCGCGCAACCTGCTGCTGACCAACAACCACTGCGTCGCGGACAAGAGCGAGACCAATGACGTCGAGGTGTGGTTCAACTACCAGTGCGCCGAATGCGGCGGGTACGACGTGTTCCGGCCGACCAAGGTGTGGCTGAGCGAGCTGATCACCACGGACAAGACGCTGGACTTCAGCCTGTTCTCGGTGACGGACTTCCCGCTGGTGGAGAAGTTCGGCTACCTGGAGCTGGACCTGCGCCGCCCGGCCAAGGGCGAGGAACTCTACATCCCGCAGCACCCCGCCGGTGCGCCGGCGATGGTGGCGATCAGCAGCGACCGCGACCGGGCGGGCAACTGCGCGGTGGAGAGCAACGACTACGACGGCTACGCCGACGACACCGACATCTCCTACTACTGCGACACCGAGGGCGGCTCGTCCGGCTCCCCGGTCCTGTCCCGCCGCACGAACAAGGTGATCGCCCTGCACCACTTCGGCGGCTGCCCCAACTCCGGCGTCCGCATGGAACTGGTCGCCAGGAAACTCGGCACCCTGCTCTGACCCGCTATCGTGGGTTGATCATGAACTTAAGGCAGTGTTCGGCGGTGTGTCGCTACCCCAACTTCATGATCACCTGAGGTGGGGGTGATGTGGCGCCTGTGTGGTGGGGCGGTGCAGGAATGCCGGGTCGCGGGGCCGGTCAGGCATAGTGGGCCGGTGCGGATTCCGACGCGGCGGCTGAGCCGGTTCGACAGCTGGTGGTGGGACGCCGCCCTGGTGGCGGTGCTGGCGCTGATCACGGTGCTGGCGGCGCGTGGCGCGACCGAAGGGCTGGACCTGGGCGTACGCGACTGGGTGCAGAGCCACCAGCCGGGCTGGGCGCACGCGGTCGCGCGGGCGCTGAACTACCTCGGGCAGGGCTGGCTGGTGATGTGGATCATCACGGGCGGGCTCACGGTGACGATGCTGGTGCGTTTCCGGGACTGGCGGGTGCTGCTGCCGGGGGTGATGGGTTTCCTGCTCACGTACCTCACCATCGGGCCGCTGAAGCTGTGGACGCACCGGGACGCGCCGAGCAGTGCGCTGCCCAACGCGGTGGAGTTGTTCAACCCGCTGGCGGTGACATACTCGAACTCGTACCCGTCCGGGCACGTCGTCAACGCGATCGTGTGGTGGGGCATCATCGTGATCCTGGCCTCGCGGCTGTGGCGGCTGCCGCCGACGCTGGTGCGCTGGATGAGGGTCGCGCCGCCGGCGATCGTGCTGTGCACGACGACGTACCTGTCGCACCACTGGGTCACCGACGGGCTGGCCGCACTGGCCCTGGGCCTGCTGCTGGACCGGATCATCCACCGGATCGACTGGGACGCGATCCTGCCGCCGGCCCGCTGACCCGGCCGCCCGCGCCAGGCCCGCCGGTGACCCGGTCCAGCCGCGTGCCGGGCTTCGGAAACCGCCGCTGACCTGGTGCTCCGCAGGTCGAAGGTTAACAAGGTGCCCTTCCTATACACATAGCGTTAAGCAGAGCTTCTGCTCGTCTCGCTGACGCGAGCCGACGGTGCCCTTCCTTTCCTCAACGCGGGCGGGCTAGCCTGCGGGCGTGATCTCGACGTTGGCGCGGCGGCTGGGGTTCGGCGACGCCGTCGTCATCGGGCTGGGGGCGATGCTCGGCGCCGGTGTGTTCGTGGTGTGGGGACCGGCGGCCGCCGCTGCGGGGACCGGCGGCGCGCTGCTGCTGGCGCTGCTGATCGCGGCGGTGGTGGCGGCGTGCAACGCGACCGGGTCGGCACGGCTGGCCGCGCGGTATCCGGAGTCGGGTGGCACCTACGTGTACGGGCGCGAGCAGCTCGGGGCGTTCACCGGGTTCCTGGCGGGCTGGGCGTTCGTCATCGGCAAGACGGCGAGCTGCGCGGCGATGGCGCTGACGATCGGGTACTACCTGTGGCCCGCGTACGCCCGGCCGGTCGCGGTCGCGGCGGTCGTGGTGCTGACTCTGATCAACATTCGGGGCGTCACGAAGACGGCCGTCGCCACCCGGGTGCTCGTCGCGATCACCCTGCTGGTTCTGGTCACGGCAGTGGGCGTCGGGCTGTGGGGCGGCGCGGCGGCCGAAGCCGGCGTGGCCGGTCCGGCGGGGCCGTTCGAGGCGGCGGGGCTGCTGTTCTTCGCGTTCGCCGGGTACGCCCGGATCGCCACGCTCGGCGAGGAGGTCCGCGACCCGGAGCGCACCATTCCGCGGGCCGTGCCCGTGGCGCTCGGGGTGGTCCTGCTCGTCTACCTCGCGGTGGCGCTGGTCTGCCTGTCCGTGCTCGGCATGCCCGCGCTGGCCAGGTCCACCGCGCCGCTGGCCGACGTCGTCGCCGCCGCCGGTGCGCCCGGCCTGGTTCCGGTCGTGCGGATCGGGGCGGGCGTCGCGGTGTGCGGGGTGCTGCTCAGCCTGCTGGCCGGGGTGGGCCGGACGATCCTGGCCATGGCGCGGCGCAGCGACCTGCCGGCGCGCCTGTCCGCGGTGCACGCCCGGCACGCGACCCCGTGGCTGGCCGAACTGGCCGTCGCCGCGGTGATCATCGCGGTGGTGCTGGCGGCGGACGTACGCGGCGCGATCGGCTTCTCCAGCGTGGCGGTGCTGACCTACTACGCGATCACCAACGCGGCCGCGTGGAGCTTGGGCGGGCCGAGACACTTGCGCGCGGTGGCGGCGCTCGGGCTGATCGGCTGCGTCGTGCTCGCGATGACCCTGCCCGAGCCGACGGTGCTGGCCGGGGCGGGTCTGCTCGCGGCCGGCGTGCTCGCGTACGCGGTCGCGCGCCGCAAGGGCTGACGGTGCACCACCAGGTGGAGCGTCAACCGGAGCCCGTGATGACCGCTGCCAGGCGGGTGCCCGGTGCGAACGCGCCCTGCTCGGCGAGGTCGAAGAGGGCGGCGAGCAGCTTGCCGGTGTAGATCGGGTCCAGGGCGAGGCCGTGGCGGTGGTGGAAGTCGGCGACGAAGGCGTCGAGCTGCGGGGTGCGCTTGGCGTACCCGCCGAAGTGGTGGTCCAGGTCGATCCGCCAGTTGGCCGTGGGGGTGCCGAACGCCTGGCGCTGCAGCTCGGTGACCTCGTCGACGAGGAAGCCCGCGCCCTTGAGCACGGCGACCCCGAGCGCCCGCCGGTCGCCGGTCAGCCCGCCCGCGATGCCGGCCAGGGTGCCGCCCGTGCCCACCGGGCAGCAGAGCACGTCGTACTCGGCGTCGATCTCGGCGGGCAGCTCGGCGCAGCCGCGTACGGCGAGGGCGTTGCTGCCGCCCTCGGGGATCACGTAGCAGTCGCCCCAGGTCTGCTTCAGCTCGGCGAGCACGGCGTCGGTGTGCTTGCGGCGGTACGTTTCCCGGTCCAGGTAGGCCAGGGTCATGCCCTGCGCGGCGGCGTACGCCAGGGACGGGTTGAGCGGCAGGTGCTCCTCACCGCGCACGATGCCGACGGTCCGGAACCCGCGGCGGCGACCGGCCGTCGCGACCGCGCGCAGATGGTTCGAGTACGCCCCACCGAACGTCAACAGCGTGCCGAAGCCCCGCTCCCGCGCTTCCACCAGGGTGTACTTCAGCTTCCGCGCCTTGTTCCCCGGCAGCTGCGGGTCCACCAGATCGTCGCGCACCACCACCAGCGCCACCCCGACCCGCCCGAGCCGCTCGTCGCGTAACTCCTTCACGACCGGCTCACCGCGACGATCTTGCACGAGTGGCCCTTCCGTGACTGGTTCATCCGTGTCGTGGGGGACACCCGTGCAAGATCGCCGCTGCGGGGTCAGAGGAGGGTGAGGAAGTGTTGGACCGTGGCGGACATGGCGTCGCGGGCGGGGCGGAGGTATTTGCGCGGGTCGACGAGTTTCGGGTCGGTGGTGAGGGTCTCGCGGACGGCGCCGGTCGCGGCGATGTTCAGGGCCGTGCCGATGTTGATTTTCACGAGGCCGCCGGTGACCGCGCGGCGCAGTTCGGCGTCGCCGACGCCGGACGAGCCGTGCAGCACCAGGGGGACCGTGACCGCGTTCTTCAGGGCGGCGATCAGGTCGTGGTCGAGGGCGGCGTCCCGGCTGGTCATCGCATGGGAGGAGCCCACCGCGACGGCCAGCGCGTCCACCCCGGTCTCGGCGACGTAGGCGGCCGCCTCGGCGGGATCGGTGCGCGCGCCGGGAGCGTGCGCGCCCAGCGGCGGTGCGCCGTCCTTGCCGCCGACGGTGCCGAGCTCGCTCTCCAGCCACAGGCCGTGCTCGTGGCAGAACTCCGCCGCGGCCCTGGTCGCGGCCACGTTTTCCGCGTACGGCAGGGTCGAGGCGTCGAACATGACCGACGAGAAGCCGTGCTCGGGGGCCTGCCTCAGCAGCGCCACCGATTCCACGTGGTCCAGGTGCAGCGCCACGTCGACCGAGGCCAGCTCGGCGACCGCCCGCGCGGCGGCGGTGATCGGGCCGAGCTGCCCGCCGTGGAACTTCACGGCGTTCTCGCTGATCTGCAGGATCACCGGACGGCCCGCGGCCGCCGCCCCGGCGGTGATCGCCTCGGCGTGCTCCAGGGTGATGACGTTGAACGCGGCGACGCCGGTGCCGGCGACGGCCGCCTCGGCGACCAGCTTCCCGGTGGGGACCAGGGCCATCAGTTCCACGCTCCCGACTTCATGACGCGGACCACGCGCAGGTCGGCGTCCAGTTCGACCAGGTCGGCACGCAGGCCGGGGCGCAGTGCGCCCAGCTCGCCGGCCAGGCCGAGGACCCGGGCCGGGGTGGTCGCGGCCATCGCGGCCACATCCGTGATGGGCAGGCCCGCGCCGAGCGCCTGGCGCACCGCGGCGTCCATGGTCAGCGTGCTGCCGGCGATGCTGCCGTTGGCCAGCCGGGCCACCCGGTCGGCGACGGTCACGGCCAGGCCGCCCAGGTCGTACTCGCCGTCGGGCATACCCGCCGCGGTCATCGCGTCGGTGATCAGCGCGGCCCGGGCGCTGCCCGCGCTGTGCGCGGCGAAGGCCAGGGTGCCGTCATGCAGGTGTACGCCGTCGGCGACCAGTTCGCAGACGACGGTGGGGGAGTCCAGCAGCGCCACGATCGGGCCCGGCTCGCGGTGGTGCACCGGGCGCATGCCGTTGAACAGGTGCGTGCCGACCGTCGCGCCGGCCTCGACCGCGGCCATGACCTCGGCGTACGACCCGTCGGTGTGCCCGACCGCGGCGACCACGCCGTGCTCGGCCAGCAGCCTGATCGCGTCGAGCGCGCCTGGCCGCTCCGGTGCGATGGTCACCATGCGCAGCACGCCGTCGGCGAGCTTGATGATCTCGGTCAGCTCGTCGAGCGACGGGTCGCGCAGGAACTCGGGGTTCTGCGCGCCGCAGCGCGCGTGCGACAGGTACGGCCCCTCGAAGTGCACGCCGGCCAGCACACCCTCGGCGACCAGCGGCGCGTACGCGAGCACCGCGTCGCGCATCAGCTCGAACGGCGACGAGACCAGGCTCGCCAGCAGCGTGGTCGTGCCATGGCCCAGGTGGAACGCGGCCGCCTCCCGGGCCGCCGCGGCGTCGCCGGTGGTGAAGGTGAACCCGCCGCCGCCGTGGTTGTGGATGTCCACGAACCCGGGCAGGATCCACCGGTCCGCGGCGGGTGTGCCGGCCTCGATGGAAGCGATGCGATCTCCGTCCAGGTGGAGGGAGCCTTCGACGACACCCTCGGGGGTGACGATCCGTCCGTTGATCACGCCTTCTCCTCCGTGCGCTCGATCAGGTCCAGGGCGATCAGGCCCGCGCCGAGGCAGCCGGACTCGTCGCCCAGCTCGGCGCGCACGATCTCCGGCACGCGGTGGAAGGTGACCTTCTTGCCCAGGGCGTCGCGCAGCGGTGCCAGCAGGGCCTCGCCGGACTCGGCCAGGCCGCCGCCGATGACGACCAGTTCCGGGTCATACAGGGCCTGGCCGGTGAGCAGCCCGTCGGCCAGCGCGTCGACGGTCTCCGCCCATACCTGGTCGGCGTGGGGGTCGGTGGTCAGCCGCGCGGCGACCTGCGCCGCGGTGGCGGGGCTGCCGGCGAGTTCGGTGTAGCGGCGCTCGACCGCGCTGGCCGAGGCGAGCGCCTCCAGGCAGCCGCGCAGGCCGCAGCCGCACAGCGGGCCGCCGGGGCGTACCACGATGTGGCCGATCTCCCCGGCCGCGCCGTGCGCGCCCGCCATGACCGTGCCGTCGACCACGTGCGCGGCGGCGATGCCGGTGCCGATCGGCACCACCAGCACGTGCCGGCGACCCCGGCCCGCGCCCAGCCGGGCCTCGGCCAGGCCGCTGGCCCGCACGTCGTGGCCGACCGCGGTGGACAGACCGGTCCGATCGGCGATCTCACGGCGCAGCGGCACGTCCCGGAAGCCGATGTTCGACGAGTACGTCGCGATGCCGTTGGCCTCGTCGATGATGCCCGGCACGACCACGCCCGCGCCGACGGGCCGCCAGCCTCGCTCGGTGGCGGTCGCGGCCAGTCCCGCGGCGACGTCGAGGATGGTGCCGAGCACCGCCTGCGGCCCGCGCTCGCGGCCGGTGGCGTGGCGCTCGGTGTGGCGTACCCGGTGGGCGACGTCGACCAGGGCGCACTTCATGCCGGTGCCGCCCACGTCGATGGAGACGACGACGTCGTCAGGCTGGTGCGCGGTCATGCCTGCTCCTTTGAACCTGCGATCGGGTCGGGCTGATTCATGACAGCACTACCGAGCGGGTCAGGTGGCGCGGGGTGTCGGGGTTGAGGCCCTTGTGCTCGGCCAGGGCGACCGCGAAGCGCTGCGCGACGATCAGGTGCGCGACCGGGTCGATCGCCGGGTCGTGCACGAAGGTCGCGCCGGTCGCCTCGACGTCCTCGCGCAGGCCGGGCGGGACCTCGCCGAAGGCCCAGACCGCGCGGCCGGTGGTGCTGATCGAGATGGGGCCGTGCCGGAAGTCCATCGCCGGGTACGCCTCGGTCCAGAACGTCGCCGCCTCGCGGCACTTGAGCGCGGCCTCCTGGGCCAGGCCGTTGGTCCAGCCCCGGCCGACGAAGGTGACCTGCTCGATGCTCGCCGGGTCGAGCGGCAGCGGCAGTTCGAGCGCGCGCTGCGCGTCCTCGGCGGCCTTGGCGAGATCCTCGCCGAGCGACGCGCGCAGCAGGGTGAGCGCGCTGGTCGCGAAGCGGGTCTGCACCACGGAGCGCTCGTCGGCCCAGGGCAGCGCGATCACGTCGCGGGCCAGGTTCACCGCCGGGGTGTCCACGTCGCCGACCAGCACCGTGGACCGGTCACCGGCCTTGCGCAGGATGTCGAGGACCTCGGTGGTGGTGCCGGACCGGGTGATCGCGATGATCCGGTCGTACGGCCGGTCGACAGGGAACTCGCTGCCCGCGAAGGCGTCGGTCTCGCCCTGTCCGGCGGCCTCGCGCAGCGCGGCGTACGCCATCGCCATGAACCAGGAGGTGCCGCAGCCGACGACGGCGACGCGCTCGCCCGGCCGGGGCAGTGCCCCGGTCGCCTCGGCGGCCTGTGCCGCGGCCCGTCGCCAGAGCTCGGGCTGGCTGTCGATCTCTTCGGCGACGTACGTCATGGGTGGGCCCTCCAAGCAGGCGTGCGCGTAACGGCTCGAAAGTAAGGGTTTTCGCGCGCTATTCTGCGCGACGCCTCGGACGATGGCAACTCAAGCGTCACATACGCGCAGCACATCGCGTTGCATGGGCGGGTTTCGCGCACTAGTGTGCACGCATCCGCTCAGAAATCGCGCAAACGGAGGATCGGTGGACCGGTACGCCCGCTGGAACGCGCTGCTGGAACTGCTCACCGATTCCGGCCGGGTGACCGTCGAGGAGGCCGCCGAGCGGCTCGACGTCTCCCAGGCCACCATCCGCCGCGACTTCGACCAGCTCGCCCAGCAGCAGATGATCACACGTACCCGGGGCGGGGCCGTTGCCAGCGGCGTCTCCTACGACCTGCCGCTGCGCTACAAGACCGCCAAGCACTCGGCCGAGAAGCAGCGCATCGGCGCCGCCGCGGCGTCGCTCGTGCAGCCCGGCATGGTCGTCGGCCTCAACGGCGGCACGACCACCACCGAGGTCGCCCGCGCCCTGGCCGTGCGTCCCGAGTTGAACTCGGTCTCCGAGGGCGCGCAGCTCACCGTCGTCACCAACGCGCTCAACATCGCCAACGAGCTGCTGGTCCGCTCCCGCATGAAGATTGTGGTGACCGGGGGTGTGGTACGTCCGCAGTCGTTCGAGCTGGTCGGCCCGCTCGGCGGCGGCATCCTGCGCGAGGTCACCCTCGACCTGGTGCTGCTCGGCGTCAACGCGATCGACGTGACCCTCGGCGCGGCCGCCCACCACGAGGGCGAGGCGGCGATGAACTCGCTGATGGTGGCCCGCGCCAAGCGCGTCGCGATCATCGCGGACTCGTCCAAGCTGGGCAGCCACGCGTTCGCCCGCATCTGCCCGGTCGAGCGCATCGAAACCCTGGTCACCGACTCCAACGCCGACCCCGCCGCCGTCTCCGCCTTCCGCGACGCCGGCCTCAACGTCATCGTCGCCTGAACATCCTGCCGCCCGCGCCCCGGGGATCGTCGGACTTGCCTGGCAGGTCTGCGTATCTTGAGGCCGCGTTCGCCCATGTGCCAGGCAAATCGGATGACCTTCGGTGACCGTCGCGACACGCGGTGGGGTTGTGAAGAATCGGGGAAGATCCGGGCTGCGTGGGGGGTGCATACGCCGTAGGGTGCGGGGGTCACTGATACCTAGGAGGTCGCTCGTGACCGCTGTCTTGGAGATCCAAGGCCTGCGTAAGACGTACCGAGCCCGGGGTGGTCCCCGTCGGGCGCTGGACGGCTTCGAGATGTATGTGGAGGCCGGACAGGTACACGGCTTCCTGGGGCCGAACGGCTCCGGCAAGACCACCACCCTGCGTACGCTGCTCGGGCTGATCAAGCCGGACAGCGGCGAGATGCGCATCCTCGGTCACGAGCTGCCGCGGCACCTGCCCAGCGTGGTCGGCCAGGTCGGCGCGATCGTGGAGAGCCCGCAGTTCTTCGCCCATTTCACCGCGCGCGACACGCTCTCCCTGCTGGCCGACGCGGGCGGCCTGCCCAAGGAGCGCGTCGACTGGGCGCTGGAGCTGGTCGGCCTGCGCGAGCGGGCCAAGGAGCGCGTCAAGACGTACTCGCTGGGCATGAAGCAGCGGCTGGCCGTCGCGTCGGCGCTGCTCAAGCAGCCGAAACTGCTGATCCTCGACGAGCCCGCCAACGGCCTGGACCCGGGCGGCATCCGCGAGATGCGCGACATGATGGCCACACTGTCGGCCGGCGGCATGACCGTGGTGCTGTCCAGCCACATCCTCGGCGAGATCCAGCTGATCTGCGACAGCGTCACCATCATCTCGCTGGGCCGCCGGGTCGCGGCGGGCCCGGTCGCCGAGGTGCTGCAGGCGCACTCGTCCGGTCAGGTGAAGGTCGCCCTGGAGACGCCCGCGGACCTGTCCGCGGCCGCCCAGGTGCTGATCGCGGCGGGCTTCCAGCTGCAGGCGAACGCGGACCACCTCACCCTGTCCGGGGTGGACAAGCCGGCCCTGATCGCACGGCTGCTGGCGGAGCGCCAGCTGTACGTCAGCGAGCTGACCCCGGTCACCGCGGATCTCGAAAGCGTGTTCCTGGAGCTGACCGGCACCGCCCCGGTGCCCGGCCAGGTCCGCTCGGTCGATCAGAGCGTGCGGCCGGAGCTCACGCCGCAGAACGGGGTGGGGGCATGAGCGAGCTTCGCGAGCGAATCAGTGGGCTCGGCGATGCCGCCGACGAGCGCAGCGAGGAGAAGGCATGAGTCTGGTGCGTGCTGAGCGGCGGCGGTTCTTCAAGCGCCGGCTGACCCGCTGGGTGTTCCCGATCGGCCTGCTGCTGCTGGTGACGATCGCGTCGATCCTGTTCGCGTTCCACTCCAAGCCGACCGCCGAGGCCCGTGCCAAGGGCGAGGCGGCGGCCGAGGCGGTGTACCAGGAGCAGGTCCGCTACTACGAGCAGTACAAGCGCGAGTGCGGTGAGAAGTGTCCCGAGGACGGCTGGACCGGACCGCAGCGGTCCGACTTCCGGGCCGAGGACTTCATGCCGCCGTCGTTCGACTTCAAGGCGATGTACGGCGAGCTGTTCCTGGTCTGGGCCGCCATCATGGCGATGATCGCGTTCCTGCTGGGGGCGTCGTTCGTCGGGGCGGAGTGGGCGTCCGGCTCGATGATGAACCTGCTCACCTGGCAGCCGAAACGGATGAAGGTGCTCGGCACCAAGCTGGGCGTGCTGCTGCTGTCGGTGACCGCGCTGTCCATCCTGGCGCTGGGCGTCTGGACCGGCATCCTGTGGGCGGCCGGTGAGCTGCGCGGCACCACGGAGGGTCTGACCCCGGGGGTGTGGCAGTCGTTCGGCCTGACCGCACTGCGCGGAATGGGCATGATCCTGGCGTTCGCGGCGCTCGGCTTCGGGCTGGCCTCGATCGGCCGGCACACCGGTCTCGCGCTGGGCGCGGCGCTGGCCGTGGTGATCGTCGGACAGGTCGGTCTGAGCATCCTGTTCCAGATGGTCCGAGTGCCGTTCTGGGAGCAGTACCTGGTGCCGGTGCACATCTTCGCGTGGATGAGCAAAGAGGTGAAGCTGACGGACTTCAGTTCGCCGGAGACCGTCTGCGACAACGCGGGCAACTGCAACCCGCCGGAGCTGCTGATCACCTGGCAGGACAGCGGTTCGATCGCGCTGGGCCTGGTCGTGGTGGTGCTCCTGCTCGCCTTCTGGCAGATGCGCCGCCGCGACATCAGCTGACTCGCGGAAGTAGGCATACGGCCGGGCGGCCGGGGTATCGGATACCCCGGCCGCCCGGTCGCTTTTGTGGCACAGCAACCCTGATCACAGATCTTTCGTTGATCTCGACAGCGCACCTAGACTCGTGGGACGTGGCCCGCGGGGAGGGGACAAAATGGAGCAGATCAGACAGCGTTCGCGAGCCGACGGCAGCGACCTCGAAGAACTGCCCCTCATCCCGATCCCCCGGCGCGAGCCGGCCGCTGACCTCACCTCGCCCGCCGAGCGCGACGACGAGATCGACTCCGACCTGCCCGCGGCGGCGGTGGTCACCGAGGAGGAGGCGCTCTCCGAGCGCGAGCGGCACATCCTCGCCTTCGAGCAGCGGTGGTGGCGGCACGCCGGGGCCAAGGAGCAGGCGATCCGCGACCAGTTCGAGGTCTCCGCGACGCGTTACTACCAGCTGCTGAACGCGCTGCTCGACAACCCGGCCGCGCTCGCGCACGACCCGGTGCTCGTCGGCCGCCTGCGGCGGCTGCGCGGCAGCCGGGCCCGCACCCGCAGCACACGGTAGAAGGCTGAACGCCGCCCGCACGCCGGCTGAAAGAACTCTCAGCTTGCGTGGGGGTTGTCCCCGATGGGTCCCCGGGTGACTCGTCGTACTGTGGCGGACATGCGCGCGCTCGCGGCCCGGGTACGGGCGAAGCTCAACAAACGGTGGATCGCCGGAGGCGTCGGCCTGGTGGTGCTGGCCGGGCTGGCGGCCTGGGCGGTGTCGCCCGCCGACCTCGCCTACCGCACGGTCGACGAGCGGGTGGCGGTGCGCACCGGCCCGCTCGGCGATCAGGACGTCACCCTCGACACCCGGCTCTACCTGCCCGACGGCGCGTCCGCCGGGAAGAAGGTGCCGGCGCTGCTGCTGGCCCACGGGTTCGGCGGGACCAAGGAGAGTGTCGTCCTCGACGCGCAGGACCTGGCCGGGCTCGGGTACGCGGTGCTCACCTGGACCGCGCAGGGCTTCGGCGCGAGCACCGGGCAGATCCACCTGAACTCCCCGGACTACGAGGTCCGCGACGCCCAGCGGCTGCTGGACCACCTTGCGAAGCGGGACGACATCCAGCTTGACGCCGCCGGCGACCCCCGGGTGGGCGTGCTCGGCGGCTCATACGGCGGCGCGCTGTCGCTGCTGCTCGCGGCGCAGGACAAGCGGGTCGACGCGATCGTCCCGATGATCACGTGGAACGACCTCGGCAAGTCGCTGTTCGCGCAGTCCGCGGCGACCACCGACGACGGCGTGTTCAAGCAGGCCTGGGCCGGTGTCTTCTTCAGCTCCGGCCTGTCCGGCGGACGCGGCGGCGGTGGCGGCGGCGCGCTGGACCTGGAGTCGCTCGGCGGGAACGGCGCGGGCGGTGGGGCGCCGGGTGACGGCACGGGCGGACCGGCGAACGCCAACCCGCAGTGCGGCCGCTGGGCCGCCGACATCTGCGAGACCTACCTGCGGGTGGCCGCCGCCGGGCGGCTCGACGCCGCGTCGCGCGAGCAGCTCGCCCAGCGCAGCCCCGCCGGCGTGCTCAACCAGATCAAGGCTCCGACGCTGCTCATCCAGGGCCTGGCCGACTCGCTGTTCCCGCTGAGCGAGGCCGACGCCAACGCGCGCGGCATCGCCGCGAACGGCACGCCGGTGCGCGTCGCCTGGTTCACCGGTGGCCATGACGGCGGCGACGGCCCGCAGTCCGACTCCGACCGGCTGAAGTTCCTGACCGCGCAGTGGTTCGACCACTACCTCAAGGGCAACGGTGCGGCCCCGGCGAACAGCTTCACGTACTCGCGGATCACCGGGCTCGACGCGGTGGACCGGGGCACCATGGCCACCGGTTACCAGGTCACCGACTACCCAGGACTGACCGGCGGCAGCACCGTGCAGGTGCCGGTGAGCGGCGCTCCGCGTACCGTCGCGAACCCGCCCAACGGCACCCCGGCCGCGCTGTCCTCGCTGCCCGGCACGGGTTCGGGCGCGCTGTCGAGCTTCGTCAACGGGGTGGTCAGCGACCTGCCCGGCCAGCACGCGCGCTTCGACTCCGCGCCGCTGGAGCAGGCGGTGAGCGTGGTCGGCACGCCGACCGTCACCATCCGGGCGGCGTCGCCGACGGGCGAGGCGGTGCTGTTCGTCAAGCTGTACGACGTCGACCCGAACGGCTCCGCCGCGCTGAGCATGGGCCTGATCGCGCCGGTGCGGCTGACCGGGCTGCCCAAGAACATCGACCAGGCGCAGCCGGTGCAGGTGACCCTGCCGGGCATCGTGCGCGAGTTCGAGGCCGGGCACCGCGTGCGCGTCACCATCGCCACCGCCGACCAGTCCTACCTGGGCCTGGCCGCGCCGATGGACTACACCGTGGCCGTCGGCCCGGCCTCCGGCGGCGGGGCGGTCACCCTGCCCACGGTTCCCGGCACCCCCATCGCGACCGCCGACGCGCTCTGGCTGTACGTGCTGCTCGGCCTGCTCGCGCTGCTGGCCGTCGGCCTGGCGATCGTGATCTTCGTGGCCCGGCGGCGGCACCGGAAGGTGGACCACTCGGTCTCCGCCGAGCACGCCGACACCCCGCTGTGGGTGCGCGGGCTGCGCAAGACGTACGGCGACTTCGTGGCCGTGGACAGCATCGACTTCACGGTCGAGCGCGGGCAGGTGGTCGGCCTGCTCGGCCCGAACGGCGCCGGCAAGACCACCAGCCTGCGCGTGCTGATGGGGCTCACCCAGGCCACCGCGGGCGAGGTGCTGATCTTCGGGCACCGGCTGGCCCCGGGCGCGCCGGTGCTGTCCCGGATCGGCGCGCTCGTCGAGGGCCCCGGCTTCCTGCCGCACCTGTCCGGCGAGCAGAACCTCGCCGCGTACTGGCGGGCCACCGGGCGGCCGTGGGAGGAGGCCCGGTTCGAGGAGGCGCTCGCCATCGCGGGCCTCGGCGACGCGGTCAAGCGCAAGGTCAAGAACTACAGCCACGGTATGAAGCAGCGCCTCGCCGTCGCCCAGGCCATGCTCGGTTTGCCGGAACTGCTGGTGCTCGACGAGCCCACGGACGGGCTCGACCCGCCGCAGATCGCCGAGATGCGCCGGGTGCTGCAGCGATACGCCTCCGACGGCCGGGCGGTGCTGGTCTCCAGCCACCTGCTCGCCGAGGTGGAGCAGACCTGCACCCACGCGGTCGTGGTGCACAAGGGACGGGTCGTTGCCTCCGGCCGGGTCGACGAGATCGTCGGGGACAGCCCGACGACGCTGCTCGACGTCACTGACATCGACCTGGCCAGCAAGACCCTCGACCGCATCGACGGCGTCACCGGGTACGCCGTCGACGGCGAGCGCACCCTCGTCGTCGACCTCGGCGACGTCAGCCGCACCGATGCGGTGTCCGCGCTGGTCCGGGCCGGGGTCGGCATCGACCGGGTCACCCCCCGGCGACGCCTGGAGGACGCGTTCCTGGCCCTGGTCGGCGACTCGACAGCGGGAAGTGGTGACCGATGAGCGAGTTCGAGACCCGTGCCGCCGACGAGCGTAGCGAGGAGAAGGCATGAGTACGGAAGTCGTGGAGCGGGGTGCGGCACAGGCCGACGGGGCGGCTGCGGGATACCGCGCGGGTCGCACGCTGACCTATGCCACCGAGTTCGCGCGGCAGTGGCGGCGCAAGCGCACCCAGCTCGCGCTGGGTTTCATGGTGGTGCTGCCGATCATCCTGCTGCTCGCGTTCGAGCTGGGCGGATCCGACGACGACGGCCGCTCGGGCCGGGGACAGTTCTCCCAGCTGTCCGACGCGGCGATCTCCGGCGGGTTGAACTTCGCCATGTTCGCGCTGTTCGTCTCGGCGAGCTTCCTGCTGGTCGTGGTCGTGGCCCTGTTCCACGGCGACACGGTCGCCTCCGAGGCGAGCTGGGGCAGCCTGCGCTACCTGCTGGCGGTGCCGGTGCCACGAGCCCGCCTGCTCGGTATCAAGCTGGCGGTAGCGCTGAGCTACTCGGCGCTGGCGATCCTGACCCTGCTCGGCACGGCGCTGCTGCTGGGCACGCTGCGCTACGGCTGGCACCCGCTCCAGTCGGGCATCGCCGCCGAGATCCCGCCCAGCGAGGGCATGCTGCGCCTGCTCGCCACCGCCGGCTTCCTCGGCATCAACATGCTGGTCGTAGCCGGCCTGGCCTTCCTGCTCTCGGTGCTCACCGACGCCCCGCTCGGCGCGGTCGGCGGCGCGGTCCTGCTGTACATCGTCTCCTCGATCCTGGACCAGATCACCGCCCTGGGCGAACTGCGCAACTTCCTGCCGACGCACTTCGCTCAGGCATATCTGGGCCTGCTCACCACACCGATGCAGTTCGACGACATCATCAAGGGCACCATCTCGGCGGTCTGCTACTTCACCGCCTTCTGCGCCCTGGCCTTCTACCGCTTCTCCCGCAAGGACGTGGTCTCCTAGACCGGCTCCGCGCGTCGCCCTGCCTGTCGCAGGGTGGCTCGCGGGACGGGGCACGTCGATTTGTCATAGACGTTGGCCTATCTCATCGAAAATCCGTGCGCCGGAGTCGATGTGATAGGCCAACGTCCATTGAGCCGGGGGTTCGGGCGGGACGCGTGGCGTGCGTGGCGCGGGCCTGCGCGGACGGATCCTGACGTTGCGCTTACATGGCGGGTGCGCCGGTCTGACGTGGCGTGGGCAGAGTGCCCCTCATGAGACGTGCCATCGCCATGACGGCCCTTGCGGTCGCCCTCGGGGTCGCGCTGACCGGGTGCCGCGGAGGCGGCAACCGGGACGCGCTGCCGCCGGCCGGGACGGACACCGGGAGCAGCACCGTCGCCACCACCCCCGCGCCCGCGCCGAAGACCGCCGCCCCGGTGGACGCGGCCGCCGCGGTGAACCAGGCCGACAAGGACCTGGCAGAACTCGACAAGTTGCTGGCGGAACTGGACGGGCAGCTGAAGAAGGCAGAGGAGAGCCCGAACGATGAGGACTGACATGCTGATCCGACGCGGCCTGCTGTTCGCCGCCACCACCCTGACCGCCGCCGCGCTCGCCGCCGCCGCCGGGGTGCCCGCGCAGGGCGCGCCTGCCGTCGCCGGGGTCGCCGTGCAGGCGGCGGACCAGGCCGCGAACCTGGCCAACGCGAAGAAGCTGACGACCGTGCGCATCGACGGCCGGCTCGCCCTGCTGCGCGCCGAGGGGGTCGCGATCCGTAACGCGGCGCGCCTGACCGACGCCCACCAGGCGGCGCTGCAGAAGATCATCGACGCGGACATCGCCGGTCTCACCGAGCTGCGCGCCAAGGTCGCCACCGAGACGACGGCCGAGGCCGTCCGCGCCGACGCGCGCAGCATGGTCGAGGACTACCGCGTGTACCTGCTGGTCCGCCCCCAGGTCCACCTGACCGTCGCGGCCGACGTGGAATCGGCCGCGCTGGCCCGCCTGCGTACCCTGCACGACAAGCTCGCCCAGGCCGTCGCGGCGGCCAAGTCCGCGGGCAAGGACGTCGGCGACGCCGAGGCGAAGCTGGCACACCTGAAGTCCGAGCTCGACGCGACAGAGTCCGCCCTGTCCGGCCTCGCCGACGACCTGCTCGCCGTCCAGCCCGGCCCCGACGCCGCCGCCATCAAGGCCAAGACCGCCGCCGCCCGCACCGACGTCCGCACCGCCCGCACCCACCTGCGCGCCGCCGTAGCCGACGCCAAAGCCCTCCGCACCCTCCTCAAGCCCTAGGCCCGAAGGAAGGGCACCTTCCCATCGCCATACGTAGAGGAAGGGCACCTTCTTAACCGCCGGAAGGCGGTGAGCTGGACTTCCGCGGGCCCGGACCGGTCTCCCCACCGGCTCGGGCCCGCGGCGCCTCGGCGGCGAGGGGGTGTGAGGCGTGCATCTCATCCGCTGGGAACGCTGGAAACGGCGATCTCGGTTCTGATTAACTGCAAAGCACAACTGAATACCTCATCCAGAGGAGCTGAGGGACACGGCCCGACGACGCTCCGGCAACCACCATCGATGGCAGGTGCCAACTCCGTCCGGCGGGCCAGATCGGTGACGCCGGGAAGATGAGAGGAAACATCTCATGACGTCTGCCGTCATCGCGCCCCTCGGTGTCGATTCCCCCGCTCGCGGCCTGGAGTGCCGCGGCTGCGGCGCCCGCTTCCCGCTCGCCGCCCAGCACGCCTGTTACGAGTGTTTCGGCCCGCTCGAGGTCTGGTACGACGCGGACTCGCTGGCCAAGGTCACCCGCGCCCAGATCGAGGCGGGTCCGCAGAACATCTGGCGATACGCCGGCCTGCTGCCCGTCGGCCAGCAGGCCGCCGACCGGGTCACCCTGAACCCGGGCCTGACCCCGCTGGTACGCGCCGACGCGCTCGCCGCCGAGATCGGCCTGCGGGCTCCCCTGTGGGTGAAGGACGACTCGGCCAACCCGACGCACTCGTTCAAGGACCGCGTGGTGTCGGTGGCGCTGACCGCCGCGAAGGCGCTCGGCTTCACCCGCTACGCCTGCGCCTCCACCGGCAACCTGGCCAACTCGGTCGCCGCCCACGCCGCCCGCGCCGGTGTGCCCTCGATCGTGTTCATCCCGCACGACCTGGAGCCGGGCAAGATCATCACCACCGCGGTGTACGGCGGTGACCTCGTCGCCATCGAGGGCTCCTATGACGACGTCAACCGGCTGTGCTCGGAGCTGGTCGAGACCGACGAGTTCGAGGACACGGCGTTCGTCAACGTGAACGTGCGGCCGTTCTACGCCGAGGGCTCCAAGACGCTGGGATACGAGGTCGCCGAGCAGCTCGGCTGGCGTATCCCGGCCCAGGTGGTCATCCCGATGGCCTCCGGCGAGCTGCTCACCAAGATTGACAAGGCGTTCGAGGAGCTGGTCTCGGCGGGCCTGGCCGTCGCCCCCGAGGGCGGCTGGAAGGTGTTCGGCGCGCAGTCGCTGGGCTGCAACCCGATCGCCACCGCGCTGCACGCGGGCACCGACGTGATCACGCCCGTGAAGCCGACCGGCATCGCGAAGTCGCTGAACATCGGCGACCCGGCCGCCGGCCTGTACGCGCTGGAGGCGGTGCGCCGTACCGGCGGCTGGATGGACTACGCCTCCGACGACGAGATCCGTGACGCGATCCGGCTGCTGGCGCGTACGACCGGCGTCTTCGCCGAGACCGCGGGCGGCGTGACCACCGCGGTGACCGCGAAGCTGGTCGCCTCCGGCAAGCTCGACCCGGACCTGGAGACGGTCGTCTTCAACACCGGCGAGGGCCTGAAGACGCTGGACGCGGTCGCCGAACTGGTCGGCCCGACCTACCGGGTGAAGCCGTCGCTGAAGGCCGCCCGCGAGGCCGGTCTGCTGGGCTGATCCCCGGCTCTGCTCGTCAGGGCGCTCCGGCCGCTCGCGCGGCCGGGGCGCCTTTCGTGTTCGCGTCGCGCCACGCCACGCCATGCCCGATGCTCGGCTGCTGTTGTGTTTGCGCAGGCCACTGCAGGTGTCGTGTTAAGAAGGTGCCCTTCCTCTACCGATAACGATGTGAAGGTGCCCTTCCTTCGGAAAAAAGGGGGTGCGGGAGGGGGTGGGGGAGGGGGACGCTGGCGGGATGAGTCTGCATATCGGTCCCGTCAGCGTTGGCGATCCTGCGTCCGTCGATGCGTGGGTGCGGGTGATGGACGAGGTGCGGGTGCACGAGTTCGCGCATTTCCCGCGGGTGACGCGGCGGGCGGGGGAAGCGATGCTGCGGCACCCGTTCCCGGCGCGGGGGATCGAGCATCACGTGGCGTGGCTGGACGGGCAGCCGGTGGGGCGGCTGGAGACGTCGTGGATGACCGAGGAGAACCTCAAGGTTCTGTTCTTCACGTTGGAGGTCGTGCCGCGGTTTCGCCGGCGGGGCGTGGGGCGGGCGCTGTACGGCAGGGTGCTGGAGTGTGCGGGGGAGCAGGGGCGCACGGTGCTGTTGACCGGGAGTTCGCTGTCGAAGGACGGGCTGCCCGCGCCGGATGAGGCGCCGGCGGGGTTCGCGGCGGCGCTCGGGTTCACGAGCACGTTGCCGGAGGTGCAGCGGCGGCTGGTGGTCGCGGACATCGACGACGACTTGCTGACGGACATGGCGGCGGCGGCTCGGGAGAAGGCCGTCGGATACCGGGTGGTGCAGTGGCGGGATGGTGCCCCGCCGGAGCTGGCCGAGCGGGTCGCCTACCTCGACTCGCGGCTGATCTCCGATGCGCCGATGGGTGACATGCAGGTCGAGCCGGAGCAGCCGGACGTGGCGCGGATGCGCCGGATCGAGGCGGTGCTCGCGGGGCGCGGGCGGCGGCTGTACCACACCGGGGCGGTGCACGAGGACACCGGCGATCTGGTCGCCTGGACCACCATCTCCACGGGGGCCGAGACGCCGGGCCACGCTTGGCAGCAGATCACCATCGTGGACCCGAAGCACCGGGGGCACCGGCTGGGCGCGCTGGTGAAGGTGGCGAACCTGGACCACTTCCGGGCCGCGGAGCCTGAGGTGACCGTCATCGACACCTTTAACGCGGCGGAGAACAGTTTCATGATCTCCATCAACGAGCAGATGGGCTTCCGGCGGATCGCCGCTTTCCAGAACTGGCAGCGTGAGCTGGAGGGCCCGGCCGAACCGGCGGCATAAAAAGGTCTATTTGCCTAAAACGGACTGGCCGTATGCCCGGCACCCTGCGGGTGTCGTGATCGTTGATCAGGGACATGAGGCCCCGATTGCTCGTGTCCCTGATCGCAGCCCTCACCATCGTGCCGGCGACCCTGGTCGCCACCCCCGCCGTGGCGCTCGCTCCGCCGGGCGGCGGCACCCTCACCACGAAGGTCTTCGCGACCCGGGAGGGCCTGGTCGGCTGGAAGACCGCCAACGGCCACAAAATCACCAAGCGGGACTGGTTCGCGGCGCTGCCCTCGTGGCGCGGGCTGTCCGACCGCGGCGAGGGCGACAAGAGCGTACGGGTTTGCCACGACGGCAACGACCGGTGCGTGTTCCTGCCGGTGTGGGACGTCGGCCCGTGGAACACCAAGGACGACTACTGGGCCGACGACCGGCACATGTGGGAGAAGCTGCCGCGCGGCAAGCCCCAGGCGCAGGCGGCGTACCAGGACGACCACAACGACGGCGAGGACGAGTTCGGCCGCGAGGTGCTCAACCCGGCCGGCATCGACATCGCCGACGGCGCGTTCTGGGACGGCCTCGACCTCGACGACAACGACTGGGTGCACGTCACCTTCCTGTGGACGGGCGAGGGCGACCGGGGCGTCGTCGACACCGACGACGGCGAGTGGCTGCGGGTGCGCTCGGCGCCGAAGGTCAAGGCCGCCCTGCGCGGCGGCGCGGGCGAATACGCCCAGGTGCCGATCCGGTGCCAGGTCAAGGGCGACAAGGTCAAGGGGACGGTACGCACGACCGACCTGTGGAACCGGGTCGGCGACGGCATCTACCTGTCCCACGCGTACGTCCGGCTGCTCGACGGGGCCAAGCCGCGCAAGTGCTGAAGCCTCAGCGGGCGGCGTGCGGCCAGAGGGTCTCCAACAGGGCCAGGCCGCGGGTGGTCAGCGGCTTGAAGATCTTCATACGGGACGCGCCGACCAGGTACTCCAGGTAGGGCACGGCCAGGTCCACCACGGCCCGGGTGCGGCGCTGGCCCGGCGTGGTGTCGTGCACCCAGTACACGACCAGGCCGAGCTGGGCCAGCCACAGCAGTTGCGGCAGCCGCGCCCGCAGCTGCGGGTCCATCTTCGTCTCCGTGCTGTCGACCAGCCGGTGGAAGATGCTGGTCGCCAGCTCGCGGGCCTGCGTCGACTCCTCGCTGAACGGGCTCACCGGCGAGCCGGGCACCGCCGCGATGCCGATGAACCGGCCCGCGAACGCGTGGTGCGGAGCCCAGACCTCGATGCCCTCGCGCAGGATGGCGGCGAGCCGGTCGCCGAACGACGTGCCGCTGCTGAGGATCGGTTCGACCCGGGCCAGGTGCTCGCGCTGGAGTTCCAGGTAGAACTCGGAGACCAGCGCCTCCTTGGCGGGGAAGTAGTAGTAGGCGTTGCCGACCGAGACCCCGGCGTCGGCGGCGATCGCCCGCATGGTCGTCTTCTCGTACCCGGCCTCGCCGAACAGCCGGATCGCGCTGGTCACGATGGCCTGGCGGGTCTGCTCGCCCCGGGACGTGTCAGCGGCCCGTCCCCGGGCCGCCGGAGCGGCGGGGGACGAGCCGTTGTCGGTGTGCGTCACGCTGCCCACGCTAGCGGCGGCTCAGGCGGCGGGGGTCAGGTGGCGGGGGTCGGCCGTCCGGTCCGCCGGGGTGTCGGCGGGCTGCCGGGTCAGCGCGGCGGCGGGCACGGCGTACACCCTGGTCGGTTGCCCCTGCATCGGCCGGCGCAGCCGGCCGAGCAGCAGCACGGTGCCGAGGTGCACCAGCACCAGGGCGAGGGTGATGATGCCGATCTTGGTGGCGAGCGTCTCGACCGCGTCGACGGGGCCGGTCACCTCGTCGTAGGTCTTCATGGCGATCGCCATGTAGCCGAGGTTGAGCAGGTAGAAGCCGACGACGAGGAACTTCGTGACGGCGGCGGCGAGCTCGCCGGTGGGCAGCACGTCGCGCAGGAACGCCTGCCCGTGCCGCTGCAGGGTGTGGCCGACCCAGAGGGTCAGCGCGAGGGTGGCGACCGCGTAGGCCAGGTATACGGCCAGCTTCGGGTCCATGTCCCAACTCCGATTTGAACGTGTTCAACTTTCGGACTTCCTCATGCTGACACAAGACTTGAACGTGTTCAACTGTGGCTCCGCTCACCCCGTCGGGCATGATGAGGGGCATGACTGTCACCACCACGGACCTCTTCGCCACCCATGAGGAGCTGCTGAACAGCGCGCTGCGGGCGATCACCGAGCGCGGCTACTGGTCGGCGTATCCGGAGTCGCCGAGCCCCAAGGTGTACGGCGAGACCGCCGCCGCCGACGGCAAGGCCGCCTTCACTGCCCTGCTGGGCAAGGACTTCCCGCTGGACCAGCCCGCCGACGAGTGGGTCAGCCCGGAGCGCTCGCCGTTCGGCATCCCGCTCGGGGTGCGATACCCCCGCACCGGCCCGGACGCCCTCATCGCCGCCGCCAAGGCCGCGCTGCCCTCGTGGCGCGACGCCGGGCCGCGCATGCGCGCCGGGGTGTGCCTGGAGATTTTGTCGCGGCTGCACAGGCGCGTGTTCGAGCTGGCCAACGCGGTGCACGCGACCACCGGCCAGGCGTTCGTGATGGCCTTCCAGGCCGGCGGCCCGCACGCGCTCGACCGCGCGCTGGAGGCGGTCGCCTACGGCTACGCCGAGCAGACCCGGCAGGTCGGCTCCGTGGTGTGGACCAAGAAGGCCGACACGCTGGCCAAGACCTACCACCTGGTGCCGCGCGGCATCGGCCTGGTCATCGGCTGCAACACCTTCCCGACCTGGAACTCCTGGCCGGGCCTGTTCGCCTCGCTGATCACCGGCAACCCGGTGCTGGTCAAGCCGCACCCGGGCGCGGTGCTGCCGCTGGCCATCACCGTGCAGGTCGCCCGCGAGGTGCTCGCCGAGGCCGGGCTCGACCCGAACACGGTGCAGCTCGCCGTCGACACCCGCGAGGCGCCGGTCGCCAAGGACCTGGCCCTGCGGCCCGAGATCCGGCTCATCGACTTCACCGGCTCCACCGCCTTCGGTGACTGGCTGGAGGCCAACGCCCGGCAGGCGCAGGTGTACACCGAGAAGGCCGGTGTGAACACCGTCGTCGTCGACTCGACCCACGACTTCGCCGGCATGTGCCGCAACCTGGGCTTCTCGCTGACCCTGTACAGCGGCCAGATGTGCACCACCCCGCAGAACCTGCTCATCCCGGCCGGCGGCATCCAGACCGAGGCCGGGCACAAGAGCTTTGACGAGGTCGTCGACGGCATCGCCGGCGCGGTCCGCGCGATCACCGCCGACCCGGCCAAGGCCGTCGAGTTCACCGGCGCGATCGTCAACGACGACGTGGTGGACCGCATCGCGGCCGCCCGCAAGATGGGCGACGTGGTGCTCGACTCGGCCGAGCTGGCCCACCCGGCGTACGCCGACGCGGTGGTGCGCACCCCGATGATCGTGAAGGTGACCGACGGCTACGGCAGCGAGTGCTTCGGCCCGGTGACCTTCGCGGTGCCGACCGCGTCGACCGCGCAGAGCATCGACATCTTCCGGGAGACGGTCGGCGAGAAGGGCGCCATCACGGCGGCGGTGTACAGCACCGACGAGTCCGTGCTCGACGCGGTCGAGCAGGCGGCGATGGAGGTGGGTGTGCACCTGTCGGCGAACCTGACCGGCGGCATCTTCGTCAACCAGTCGGCGGCCTTCTCCGACTTCCACGCCTCCGGTGCGAACCCGGCCGCCAACGCTGCGCTGACCGACGGCGCGTTCGTGGCGAGCCGCTTCCGCATCGTGCAGTCCCGCCGCCCGGTCGCCGCGGCCTAGCGCGACGGGCGCGCAGCTCAGCGCGCTGGATAGTTAAGAAGGGCACCTTCTACAACGCGGAGCGTTGTGAAGGTGCCCTTCCTTTCACTCTCAGGGGAGGGCGGGTTTGAGTTGTTCGGCGACGGACGCGCAGAGGTCGCGGCCGTGGTCGAAGCCGTAGCGGGCCGGATAGCGCAGCAGCACGCTCATGCTCCAGTGCTCGGTGACCGCCAGGCAGGCCATGTGCCACAGCTTGTCCTCGGTGCGCAGCAGCCAGCCGTTCTTGATGGCGATGGTGGCCGCGACCTCCGGCGGGAACGCGGCCCGCGGCCCGAAGTCGCCGACCCCGCGCACCAGGCGCATCTGGGTGAGCAGCCAGTCCGTCCAGTGCGGCCCCGCGGCTCGGCCGTCGGCCAGGCAGACCCCGAGCCGCGCCACGTCGCGCGCGGACACCTCGGTGTTCGACCAGTAGCCGTCGATCTTGTACGGCTTCGACTCGGTCAGGCCGCAGATCTGCACCATGCGCTCGATGCCCGCTCGACCGCCGTTGCGCTCGTAGAACTCGTACGCGGCCTTGTTGTCCGAGTCGCGGATCATGATGATCAGCCGGTTCAGGCTGCGCTCGTCCGGGTAGTCGGTGCGGCGCAGGAAGTCGGCGGCGAGCCAGACCTTCACCAGGGACATGGTGTCGCTCGGGGCGTCCAGGTTGGAGGAGCCCGCGATCTGGCCGGTGCGCCGGTCCAGCATCGCCCAACTGGCGAATCCCTCGGTGTCCAGCCGTACGGGGGGAAGTTCCAGCCGGGCGGGTGACGCTGATTCGCGGTCGCGGGAGGCTCCCGGACGCGGCGCCGCGTTCGTTCCGTAGTGCAGTGCCCATTGCATGACCGCGCCCGTGACGAGTAAGGCGACGGCGCACAAGGAGGTGGCGATGACGGGCATGAAGGCGGCCGGAATGCGGCGCGAACGGATGCGGCGGCGGTTGTCCACGTTCCACCCAACCCCCGGGTGGCCCGCCCGGTCACGCGATAGAGCGCGCTCATGGTCAGATTGCCGACTGTCGAACTGTAATGGGAGCATTACAGGTCCGTTTTGGGGCTGTGCGAGGGTACCGGTGCTCGTGTAGCGTGCGAGGACGGCTGACAACACCAGCCGGGGGTGGCCCGCTACAGGACCGCCCAGCTTTACAGAAGTGAGGAAGTGCACCGTGGCACAGGGCACCGTCAAGTGGTTCAACAGCGAGAAGGGCTACGGCTTCATCGCGGTCGACGGAGGGCAGGACGTATTCGTCCACTTCTCCGCGATCGAGATGGACGGCTACAAGGCGCTCGACGACGGTCAGCGCGTTGAGTTCGAAATCGCCCAGGGCCAGAAGGGCCCCCAGGCTGAGAAGGTCCGGGTCATCGCCTGACCGCTTGGCCATCAAAGCTTGAGTAATACGGAAAGGGCTCTGATCCCACAGGATCGGGGCCCTTCCGCCTTTTCCGGATACGGCGTCGGGCCGCAGGGGACAGCGGCGTGGGCGCGGGCGTGCCACACTGGGCGGCCCCTCCCTCCGACCTGGAGCAGCACATGTCCGAGTCCACCCCGAACCCCTACGACGCCGGCGAGCCGCTGCCGTCCGAGCAGGGTTTCCGGCCGCCCGACGAGGCATACCGCGTGGCGACGCCGGACTTCGGTCCGGAGCACGACCCGCTGGTCAACCCGGCCGTGCAGGGGTTCAGCGGGTGGACCTACCGGGTGGGCGGCGTGCTGCGGCGCGGGTGGTCGCAGCTGCTCGTCATCTTCGCGCTGACCCACCTGCTGCCGACCGTCGTGTTCGGCGTGCTGCTGGTCGCCGGTGTGATCGCGGGCGGCGGCTTCGACCTGAGCATCCTCGGCCGCTCGGACATGGCCGAGGAGCTGATCGCCACGCTGCTGGCGACCGTGGCGGCGTACGTGGTGGTCGTGCTGCTGCTGCAGATGCTCGGCTACGCCGCGGCCACCCACCTGGCCACCCGGCAGGCGGCCGGGCTGCCGGTGACCGTCGGCGAGGCGATGCGCTACGGGCTGCGCCGGATGCTCGGCCTCACCCTCTGGCACGTGCTGGCCTACCTGCTCGTCGGCCTCGGCGTCGTCGCCGTCGCCGCGTGCTGCGTCCAGATCGCCTCGCTGATCGGGGTGATCCCGGTGCTGCTCGTCGGCGGATACCTGATGCTGGTGATCGCACTGCTCGGCCCGGCGTTCCTGTTCGAGCGCGGCAGCCCGCTGCGCCGGTCCAGCACGCTGCTGCACAACGCGTTCTGGCCGACCACCGGACGGCTGCTGCTGCTCGGCCTCACCCTGTTCGCCGGCTCTGTCATCGAGCGGATGCTCAGCGCGATCGGCACCGCGGTCGTGCCGCCGGGTGACACCGCCATGGCCGTGGCGATGACCGGGGCCACCACCCTGCTCGGTGCCGTCATCGAGATTCCGCTGACGATGGTGCTGTTCAGCGGCATCCTCATCACGTACGCCGAGCGTCGCGGGGCCGAGGACACCGTCTCCACCCGACGGCTCGTCGACGAGCTGGCCGCGCGGTGATCGAGCAGATCCCGGCCCGGTCGTCCTGGCTTCGCGAGACCCTGAACCTGCTGCGAGCCTGCTGGTGGCGAGTGCTCGCGATCAGCGTCGTCACCGAGGCGGTCGCCCTGCTCGCCGTCGGTGGGCTGCTGCTGTTCGCCACCTTCGGACCCAGCCCGGGGCTGGATCTGGACGAACCCGTCTACATCGTCGGCGTCTACGTGCTGCCCGCCGTGCTGTCGGGTGCGTGCACCGCCTGGGCGTGGGCGGCGGCGGTCGAGGTGCTCCGCGGGGCCGGCGAGGGCCGCCGGGTGCGGGTCGGCGTGGCACTGGGACAGGGGGTGCGGCGGTGCGGCCGACTGGCTCTGTGGCTGGCCGGAGTCGGCCTGATCCGTGCCGCGGCCAGCTTCTACGTGTTCTACAGGTTCACGGACTACCCGTACTCGATCTCGTCGTTCGAGACCTTCTCCACCGTGATGACCGTCGGCGGCTGGTACCTGTCCTTCGCCACCGCGCTGCTGCCGCTGGTCGTGCTGTTCGAACGGCGTGGACCGGGGCGGGCATGGCTGCTGGCGCACAGCCGTGCGACGACGATCGGGCAGATCGTCGCGCTGCTGGCGTTCGGTTGGGCCGCCGACGAACTGGCCGGCGTCGCGCTGGCCAAGGCGGTGCAGGTCGACATGCCGTTCATGTTGGCGCGGAACCTGCAGCTGGTGGCGGACTCGATCCTTGGCGTGCTGACGTCGGCCGTGACGATGACCGCGCTCACGGTCGCCTACCTGCACCGGGTGGCCCTGTCGACGACGCCCGGCCCGCCCTCCGCCGATCCCGCGCCGGACGGCTCCGAACCGGTGGTCATCGAACTCGGCCGCACCTGGTGAACCACCTGTGATCATCCCGTGTTCGCTTGCACTCGGGGGGCGAGAGTGCTAAACAGGTGATTGGCACTCTCCTCGCGTGAGTGCCAATACGAGACCAGAAGTCGGAGTTGCGGGGCTGCCGAATGGTGGCAGCCGGTCGTCGCGGGCCAGCTCTCCGACCTCGGATTGTCCAGGAGGACAACGCCGTTATGGCCAAGATTATCGCGTTCGACGAGGAGGCTCGCCGCGGCCTCGAGCGGGGAATGAACGTCCTCGCTGACGCCGTAAAGGTGACGCTCGGCCCCAAGGGCCGCAACGTCGTGCTCGAGAAGAAGTGGGGCGCCCCCACCATCACCAACGATGGTGTGAGCATCGCCAAGGAGATCGAGCTCGAGGACCCGTACGAGAAGATCGGCGCTGAGCTGGTCAAGGAGGTCGCCAAGAAGACCGACGACGTCGCCGGTGACGGCACGACGACGGCGACCGTCCTGGCCCAGGCGCTGGTCCGCGAGGGCCTGCGCAACGTTGCCGCCGGTGCGAACCCGATGGCCCTGAAGCGGGGCATCGAGGCCGCCGTCGCGTCGGTGGCGGAGGAGCTCTCCAAGCTGGCCAAGGACGTCGAGACGAAGGAGCAGATCGCCTCCACCGCCTCGATCTCCGCGGCTGACCCGACCGTCGGCGAGATCATCGCCGAGGCGATGGACAAGGTCGGCAAGGAAGGCGTCATCACCGTCGAGGAGAGCAACACTTTCGGGCTGGAGCTGGAGCTCACCGAGGGTATGCGCTTCGACAAGGGCTTCAACTCGGCCTACTTCATCACCGACCCTGAGCGCATGGAGGCGGTCCTGGAGGACCCCTACCTGCTCATCGTCAACGGCAAGATCAGCAACGTCAAGGACATGCTGCCGATCCTCGAGAAGGTCATGCAGAGCGGCAAGCCGCTGCTGATCATCGCCGAGGACGTCGAGGGCGAGGCCCTGGCGACCCTGATCGTCAACAAGATCCGTGGCACCTTCAAGTCCGTCGCCGTCAAGGCGCCGGGCTTCGGCGACCGCCGCAAGGCCATGCTGCAGGACATCGCGATCCTGACCGGTGGCCAGGTCGTGTCCGAGGAGGTCGGCCTCAAGCTCGACAGCACCGGTCTCGACATGCTGGGCCGCGCCCGCAAGGTCGTGGTCACCAAGGACGAGACCACGATCGTCGACGGCTCCGGTGACGCCGACCAGATCAACGGCCGGGTGAACCAGATCCGTGCCGAGATCGAGAAGTCGGACTCCGACTACGACCGTGAGAAGCTGCAGGAGCGCCTGGCCAAGCTGGCCGGCGGTGTCGCGGTCATCAAGGTCGGCGCGGCCACCGAGGTCGAGCTCAAGGAGCGCAAGCACCGCATCGAGGACGCCGTTCGCAACGCGAAGGCGGCCGTCGAGGAGGGCATCGTCGCCGGTGGCGGCGTCGCGCTCGTGCAGGCCGGCAAGACCGCGTTCGAGAAGCTGGACCTCTCGGGCGACGAGGCCACCGGTGCCAACATCGTCAAGGTCGCGCTCGACGCCCCGCTGCGGCAGATCGCCGTCAACGCGGGCCTCGAGGGTGGCGTCGTGGTGGAGAAGGTGCGCAACCTGGAGCCCGGCTGGGGCCTCAACGCTGCGACCGGCGAGTACGTCGACCTGCTGAAGGCCGGCATCCTCGACCCCGCCAAGGTGACCCGTTCGGCGCTGCAGAACGCGGCCTCGATCGCGGCCCTGTTCCTCACCACCGAGGCCGTCGTGGCCGACAAGCCGGAGAAGGCCGCCGCTGCGCCGGCCGGCCCCGGCGGTGGCGAGATGGACTTCTGATCCGTCAGGATCAGAAGCGGTATCAGGGCTGATCCGTCCGGATCAGATCCACCGCAACACCTGAACACGACGAAGGCCCCCGAGCTCCGGCTCGGGGGCCTTCCCGTTTCGCCCCGTTTCGCCCCGCCCCGCGCCCCGCCCCGCCGCCGCGCTGTGCCGCGCCCTCCCACGCGCTGTGCCGCGCTGTGCCGCGCCGCCATGATCGTTCAACTTGCCAGGCAGGTGGGCGAAAGCGGGCTCAAGATACGCACAGGTGCCGGGCAAGTCGAACGATCATGGTGAGTGGGCGGACCGAACCGGCCGCGCCGGCCGTGGGCGGGTCACATGGCTTCGAGTTCGCGGCCCTTGGTTTCGCGGACGGCCTTCCAGACGAAGACGAAGGCGAGCAGGGCGAACAGGGCGTACAGGCCGTAGGCGAAGGTCAGGCCGATGTTCGACAGGGCCGGGAACGTGGTGCTGATCAGCCAGTTCGCGATCCACTGCGCGGCGGCGGCGACGGCCAGCGCGGTGGCGCGGATCTTGTTGTTGAACATCTCGCCCAGCAGGACCCAGACCACCGGGCCCCAGCTCATGCCGAAGGCGACCACGTACAGGTTGGCGGCGACGAGGGCGACCTTGCCGATCGCGGGGCTGAGCGTGGTCAGCGTCTCGCCGTTGGGCCCGACCGTCTGGGCGGCGGTGGAGAAGCACCAGGCCATCGTGCCGAGGGTGAGCACCATGCCGGCCGCGCCGACGAGCAGCAGCGGCTTGCGGCCGACCTTGTCGACCAGGGCGATCGCGATGAGCGTGGTGACGATGTTGGTGATGCTGGTGATGACCGTGATCAGCAGTGCGTCGGACTCGCTGAAACCCACCGACGCCCACAGCGCCGACGAGTAGTAGAAGATCACGTTGATGCCGACGAACTGCTGGAACACCGAGAGCAGGATGCCGACCCAGACGATGGGCAGCAGCCCGAACTTGGGGCCCTTGAGCACGTTCAGATGGACCTTTTCGGTGGTGCCCGCCACCGTGCGCTTGATGTCGGTGATGCGTTTCTCGACGTCGCCGCCGATCAGCCGCTTGATCACGTCGCGGGCCTCGGCCAGGCGGCCGCGGCGTACCAGGTAGCGGGGTGACTCCGGGATCTGCAGCGCCAGCACCCCGTAGATCACCGCGGGCACGGCGGCCGAGGCGAACATCCAGCGCCAGGCCGCGCCGCCCCACGGCACCGCCTCCATCGCACCGCCCGCCACGTCGGCCAGCAGGTAGTCGACCAGCAGGGCGACGAAGATGCCGCTGACGATGGCGAGCTGCTGCAGCGAGCCGAGCCGGCCGCGGATGTGCGCGGGCGACACCTCGGCGATGTACGCGGGCGCGATGACGCTGGCCGCGCCCACGCCGAGACCGCCGACGATCCGCCAGAACGTCAGGTCGACGGGGCTGAAGGCGAGGCCGGAGCCGATCGAGCTGGCGATGAAGAGCGCCGCGGCGATCAGCATCACCCGCACCCGGCCGAGCCGGTCGGCCAGGGGGCCGGCGAACCAGGCGCCGACGGCACAGCCCAGCAGAGCCGCCGACACGACGAAGCCGAGCGCCACCGAGCCCAGGTGGAAGGTGTTGCGCAGAGCGTCGACGGTGCCGTTGATGACCGCGGTGTCGTACCCGAAAAGGAAACCGCCCACCGCCGCCGCGGCGGCGACCATGATCGCCGCGCCCTTGGTCTCGTGGGGTTCGGCTATGGGGCTGGTCGGGGCTGCCACATCCTCATGGTGCCCCGAAACCACCAGTTCTAATCTGAAATGCGAAAAAAGCCCAACTCATAGCGATTTGTGGAAGAGGAAGAAGACCCGCTCGATGACCGCGCCGGCCGCTCCGGAGTAGAACGGCACCGGTCCCACCCAGCCGATCTGCGCTCGGGTGATGCCGCGGTCGGCCTGGTCGCGCAGGCACCGTCGCAGCAGGACGCCACCGATGCCCAGGCCCGCCGCGGCGGGCAGGGTGCCCATCGGGCCGAACCAGCTCGGGCGGCAGCCGCCCCACGCGGCGAACGCGATCGGCTGCCCGTCGCGGATGGCCACATGGCAGCCACCGGTCCCGCCGACGGCTCGTTCCACCTCGGCCACCCAGGCCGGGCCCCACTCGGCGGCGATCAGCGGCCGCAGCTCCCGCAGGTCGTCAGTCGTCGCCGCGCGTACGACGACGTGCGCGGCGGCCAGCCGTTCCTGCGCGGCCCGGGTCTCCCGCAGCGCGGGCGAGCCCTCGGCCAGGTCCGCGGTCATGTTCCAGGCCGTACGGTCGTGGGCGTACCCGAGCGCCGTCAGCGCGCACACGGCCGGGGTGTACCGCACGTCCACGCCTGGCCACGCGTGCGTGGGCGGATTGCCGGCGACCCGCACCGCGGTCAGCCCGCGCGCCCGCAACTGCCCCTCGACGGCGCCGACCAACTCGCGGGCCAGGCCCTGCCGCCGGAACGCGGGATCCACGACCAGCAGGTCCAGGTGGCCGACCGACGGGTCCTTGCGGCCCGTGGACGCCAGCGCGACCCCCACGACGTCACCGTCGATCGCGTCGCCGTCGATCGCCACGAAACCCGCCGATCCGCTCAGCAGTTCGACGATGTCGGCCGCCTCGGCCGCGTCCTCGGGCAGCAGCGACCGGTCTAGGAGATCGACCACGGCGGCCCGGTGCAGCGGCTCGTAAGGGGTGATCATGGAGGGGAAGCCTACCTGGCGGAGGCGACGACCGCCTCGGCCGCGTTGACGATGCCCGCCCCCGCCTGAGCGGCCACGGTCGCGCAGGCGGGCGCGGCGTTGGCCAGCAGCGCCGGCTGTGCGGTGTCGCGCAGCAACTGCTGGGTGCGGGGCAGGTCGCCGACCAGTTCGGGCCGGGCCGACCACAGCAGCGCGATCACCCCGGCGACGTGCGGCGTCGCCATCGAGGTGCCGCTGAGCTCGGCGTACGTGTCGCCGGGCATCGCCGACAGCACCGCCTCACCCGGCCCGGCCAGGTCCGGTTTCGGGCCGGCCGGTCCCCGGCTGGAGAACGAGGCGATTCGGCGGGTCCGGTCCACCGCGGCGATGGTGATCGCCGCCGGATCCGTGGCCGGCGGGGTGTCCAGCGAACCGCACTGCGGCCCGCTGTTGCCCGCCGCCGCGACGAACGCGATCCCGGCCGCGGCCAGGGCGGACGTGGCAGGCTGCAGCACCGTGGCGTCGCAGCCCTCCAGCGGGGGGCAGCTCCACGAGTTGCTGAGCACGTGCGGGGCGCGGGCCGGGCGGCCGTCGGTGAACGGGTTCCCGCCGTGCGGATATGGCGCGAGCATGAACTGCATGCAGTCCAGGTAGAGGGACGGGCTGCTCATGTTGCGTTCCAGGTTGACGCAGCCGATCCACTGGGCGTCCGGGGCCACGCCGACCAGGTCGCGCCCCACCGCGGTGGCGGTGGTGTGCGTGCCGTGGCCGTTGTGGTCGATCGGCGTGCGGCTGTCCGACCAGGGGTCGAGCCAGGAGTCGTCGCCGCCGCGGAAGTTCGCCGCCAGCGCGGGATGCGAGCCGTCCACCCCGGAATCGGAAGACCCGACCACGATGCCCTTACCGGTCACGCCGCGCTGCCACAGGTCCGGCGCGCCGACCATCTTCAGGTTCCACTGCGCGGTGGTCGGCGCCTGGCGCACGGGGCCGCGCTGGATGGGGATCTCGGCGGGCAGCGGGCGCAGCCGCTGGTCGGTCAGCACCCGGTCCACGTCGGACCGGGACTCCAGCCAGACCCGCGCCTCCGGGCCGCCGTTCACCAGGATCGCATTGACCAGGTAGTACGGCTGGTAGGACAGGTTCCAGCGGTCCAGCTCGGTGCGCAGCGCGCCCTGGGTGCGGTCGGCGTGCTCGACGAGCCGCCGGTAGACGGCGTCCACCCGCTGATCGCGCCCGGTGCCGAGGCCGGTCGTGGTGGGCAGCCCGGCCAGCGGGGCCTGCTCCTTCATCACCACGAACAGCTGGTCGCCGAAGAAGCCCGGCTGACCCGCGGTCAGGTAGTAGACCCCCGCGCCGAGGGCGACCGCGGCGGCCAGCCCAGCCGCCAGCGCCCGTCCGCCGGTACGCGGCACGACCTGCGCGCGCTCGCGGACAACCGGGGCGGGAGTGCCCGGCCACGGCTGCTGCGCACCGGGCCAGGTGGTCCCGGCCGGCCGGGCGCCGGGCCACTGGTTCGGCGGGCCGAGTGTCTCCGGCGCGGCGGCCGGGTCGCGCACGGTGCGCAGCAGGCCGACGCCGTACGCGACGCCGAGCGCCAGCGCCACCAGCCAGGCGATCAGGGCGGCCAGCACGGCGTAGTACGGCACGTCGCGGCCGATCAGGCCGAGGTTCATCTCGTCGGGGTCGACGTAGCCGAGCGGCCCGAACGCGGCGAGCGCGACCATGATCAGCGTGGTCCAGCCGCGCGGCGAGCCGGGCACGAGCGCGGCGACCGCGAACCCGAGCGGCGGCAGCACCAGCAGGAGCAGCACCTGCGCCCCGGCTGCTCCGGCGCCGCCCGCGAGCAGCGCCAGCACCACCCCGGCCACCAGGCCGCCGGACAGCACCAGGGTCGGCCGCCCGCGGTCGGTGAAGTGCCGCCACAGGCCCGGTCCCAGGATCGCCATGGCCAGCGCGCCCGTGGCGAGCGCCGCCAGCGCGGCGGCGATGGACTCGGTGAACCCGCCCAGCGCACCCGCCCACAGGTACGGCACCAGCACCAGCACTCCAGCGATCACCGCCCAGCCGAGCGAGGCGGGGTCGCCCGCCGCGGGTGCCACAGCACCGAGGCCTTGCTTGCCGGGACTGTCCTCGCCAGGGCCTTCCGTGCTGAGGCCTTCCTCGCCGACCGAGGCGCCGGGCGCGGAGCCGGGTGCCTCGATGGGTACGGCTTGGAGGGTGGCGCGGCGGTAGAGGAGGAAGGCGGCTGCGCCGGCCAGCAGCGCGTACACCAGCAGGTAGAGCTCGTTGGAGGTGGCCGGGATCAGGCGCAGCGCGCTGCCCCCGCCGAGCGCCAGCGCGCCCAGGAAGAAGGCGCGGCCGGTCGCCCGTACCGGCTCGTGTTTGGGCAGCAGGGCCAGCAGCAGCGCAGGCAGGCCGACCAGCAGCGCGACGACCAGACCCGCCAGCGGCCAGAGGAAGCCGGGCAGCTGCATACCGAGCTGGAGCAGCACCTGCGCGGCGAGCACGAGGCCGTACTGGGAGAGCACGGCGACGACGACCGCCCACACTCCGACCAGGACGGCAGCGACGATCGCGCCGACCGGCGAGCGCGGTGCGGCATCCGCGTGCGCGGATGGGGGCACGGTCGGAACATGAGGTGGAACACCCTGGCGGTCACCGTGTGGGAGCACAGCCGCACGGTACCTTGGTGGAATGCGTGACCGCAGCGTGTCCCGCTTCGCCGCAGGTGCTCTGTCCCCGGAGCGCCGCGCAGCCGACCTGCGCAGGCTTCGCGACGAAGAGTTCGATGTCCTGGTCGTCGGGGGCGGGGTGACCGGTGTCGGCGCGGCGCTGGACGCCGCCTCGCGCGGCCTGCGCGTGGCCCTGATCGAGGCGAGCGACCTCGCCGCGGGCACGTCCTCGCGCTCGTCCAAGCTCATCCACGGCGGCCTGCGCTACCTGGAGCAGCTGGAGTTTCCGCTGGTGCACGAGGCGCTGCGGGAACGCGGCCTGCTCGCCACCCGGCTGGCCCCGCACCTGGTGCGGCCGGTGCCGTTTCTGGTGCCGCTGCCGGCCGAGACGCCCGGCGTCGTCGGGGTGGCCAAGCGAGCCTGGCACCGGCTCTACTACGGGGCCGGCGTAGCGCTGTACGACGCCTTCGCGGGCCTGGTCGGGGGCGGGCGGGGCATGCCGCTGCACCGGCACCTGACCCAGTCCGGCGCGCGCCGGCTGTTCCCGTCGCTGCGCGAGGAAGGCCTGGCCGGGGCGATCCGCTACTACGATGGGCAGGTCGATGACGCCCGGTTCGTGGTGACGGTGGCCCGCACCGCGGCCAGCCTCGGCGCGGCCGTGGTCACCGGGGCCAAGGCCGTCGGCCTGCTGCGGCAGGCGCGCCAGGTGACGGGTGTGCGCGTCAGCGCCGACGGCGAGGAGTTCGACGTACGCGCGAAGACCGTCGTCGCGGCGACCGGCGTGTGGAGCGACGACGTGTCGTCGTGGCTGCCCGACGCGCGGGTCGGCTTCCGGGTGCGGGCCTCCAAGGGCGTGCACCTGGTGGTGCCCCGCTCGGCGATCACCGGCGAGGTCGGCCTGATCCTGCGTACCGCGTCCAGCGTGCTGTTCGTCATCCCGTGGGGCGGGCACTGGATCATCGGCACCACCGACACCGACTGGGAACTGGACCGCGCCCACCCCGCCGCGTCGGCAAAGGACATCGACTACCTGCTGTCGCACGTCAACGAGGTGCTCGACCGGCCACTGGCGCGCGGCGACATCGAGGGCGTGTACGCGGGACTGCGGCCGCTGCTGCGCGGCGAGTCCGACTCGACGTCGGCGCTGTCCCGCGAGCACGCCGTGGTCGAGCCGCTGCTCGGGCTGCTGCTCGTCGCGGGAGGCAAGTTCACCACGTACCGGGTGATGGCCCAGGACGTGATCGACAAGGCGGTCCGGCGGCTCGGGGTCGCCGGTGGGGAGTCCTCGGCGGTCCGCCGTCCTGGCGCGCCGCCGGGACGAGCCACTGGGGGAGTACGGCACAGCGGCACCGCCGACCTACCGCTGCTCGGCGCGGACGGCTACGAGGCGATGTGGCGCGACCGCGCCGACCTGGCCCGCCGCCACGAGCTGAGCGTCGGCGCGGTGGAGCACCTGCTGGAGCGCTACGGCACGCTCACCACCGAGCTGCTCGCCCTGATCGACGCGGACCGTTCGCTGGCCGACCCGCTGCCCGGCGCACCCGAGCACCTGTCGGCCGAGGTCGTCTACGCGGCCCGCCACGAGGGCGCCCGGCACGTCGTCGACGTGCTCGCCCGGCGTACCCGCATCTCCATCGAGACCGCCCACCGCGGTGTCCAGACCGCCCGCCGTACCGCCGAACTCATGGCCCCCGCCCTCGGCTGGTCTCCCACCACCACAGAAGCCGAGATCACCACCTACCTCGCCCGCGTCGACGCCGAACGCGAATCCCAGCGTATGCCCGACGACGCCGCCGCCAACACCACCCGCCTCACCGCCGTCTGAGAGCGAAGGAAGGGCACCTTCCCATCGCTCTGGGTAGAGGAAGGGCACCTTCTTAACGCGGCACGGCCGGGAGCTGCCGTGCGCCAGGCGGGTGGCCGAGTTTCGGCGGTCAGGGCCGGGTTTCGGCGGTCAGGGCCGGCCGGGTCGCCGGTCATGATCGGCGTTTCTGGTCATGATCTGCAGTCAGACTGCAGATCATGACCAGAAACAGCGATCATCGCGCGGGCGCGTCCACACGGCCGGTGGATCAGCGCAGGACCTTGCCGGGGTTCAGGAGGTTGGCGGGGTCGAGGGCGGACTTGATCGCGCGCTGGACGTCGACGCCCACCTCGCCGAGTTCGGTGGCGAGCCAGTCGCGTTTGAGCAGGCCGACGCCGTGCTCGCCGGTGCAGGTGCCGCCCAGGGCCAGGCCGCGTTCCATGATCTCGTCGAAGACCCGCTGGCCAGCCGCGACACTGGCCGGGTCGGCGCGGTCGACGACGATGTTCGGGTGCAGGTTGCCGTCGCCCGCGTGGCCGACGACGCCGACCGGCACGTCGTGCTTGGCGGCGATCTCCACGATGTCGTCGAGCAGCTCTGCCAGCCGGGTACGCGGCACCGCGATGTCGTCGATGATCAGCCCGCCGTGCTCGTACAGCGAAAGGGCCCGGTGTTCCATCGCCGGGTGCGCGAGCCGCCGCGCCTGCAGCAGCTCGGCGGCCTCCATCGCGTCGGTGGCCTGCCACACCTCGCCCGCGCCGGCCTGCCGGGCCAGCTCGGCGATCGCCTCCAGATCGGCGGCAGCCCGCGACCCGGTGTCCACCGCGGCCAGCAGCAGTGCGGCGGCAGTGGTGTCCAGCCCCATCGGCCGGTACGCCTCCAGCGCCTCCAGGTGCACCCGGTCCAGCAGCTCCAGCAGGCTCGGGGCGAGTCCGGCCGCGAAGATCCGGTTCACCGCGTCGCCGGCCGCGGCCGTGGTCGGGAAGACCGCGACCATGGTCAGCGATTCCTCGGCGGCCGGCCGCAGCGCCACGGTGATCTCCGTGATGATCCCGAGGGTGCCCTCGGAGCCGACGAAAAGCCTGGTCAGGTCGTATCCGGCGACCCCCTTCGGGGTGCGGCGACCGGTGCGCAGCACCCGGCCGTCGGCGAGCACGACCTCCAGACCGAGCACGTACTCGGTGGTGACGCCGTACTTGACGCAGCACATGCCGCCCGCGTTGGTGGCGACGTTGCCGCCGATGGTGCTCGACTCCCACGAGCCCGGATCCGGCGGGTAGCGCAGGCCTTCGGCGAGCGCGGCGCGGGCCAGCACCGCGTTGACGACTCCCGGTTGGACGGTGGCGATCCGGTTGGCGGTGTCGAGGTCGACGATGCGGTTCATGGCCAGCATCGACACGACCAGGCAGCCGTCGATCGCGTTCGCGCCGCCGGCGAGCCCGGTCCGCGCGCCTTGCGGCACCACCGGCACCCCGTGCCGCGCGGCGATCGCGACCGCGGCGGCGACGTGCGCGGTCTCCTCCGGGCGTACGACCGCCAGCGGCGTACCCGCCTCGCAGAGGTCGGCCTCGTCACGCCGGTACGAGATCAGCAGGTCGTGATCGGTGATCACGCGGTCGGGGCCCAGAGCAGCCGTCAGCTCGTCGAGGAAGGTCACGTTCGCACGCTAGCGTGGACGCGTGATCCATGTCGACAGCCCGGTCTGGCCCGCGCACGGGCGGCTGTGGGCGCATCTGGTCAGCGACGTGTCCCTCGCGGAGCTGCACGCGTTCGCCGAACTGCTCGGCGCGCCCCGCCGCGGCTTCGACCGCGACCACTACGACATCCCCGCCGAGCGCGTCCCGGTCGCCCGCTGGCTAGGCGCCCACCACGCCACCTCCCGCGACATTGCCCGCCTGCTCCGCGCCGCCGGCCTCCGCATCCCCAAACACCTCACCCGCCCCCACTGACCCCCGCCCCGCCACGGCTCCACCGGCTGCGGCCCGCCCCGCCGTGTTGATCATGAACCTAAGGACGTGTTCGACGGCGTGTCCATCCCCTGGCACCGTGATCGATCAGCCCCGCGGGAGTGATCACGGCGGTGGGGTGGCGACACGCCGTCCACCACGTCCTTAGGTTCATGATCAACGCGGCGGGGGTGGGGTGGGGGTGAGGGAGGAGAGTTCGCGGTGGAGGTTGGTGCGGGCTGGGGATTCGAGGGCGGGGGTGTGGTGGTAGAGGGTGGGGAGGGCGAGTAGGGACTGGAGGACGGTGCTGCGGCCGATGCGCCAGAGGTCGTCGGGGACGTGGGAGTACTCGGCTCGGACGGCGGCCACGTAGCGGACGTAGTCGGGCCACGGAGCGGCGAGGATGGCCAGGTCGGCGTCGGCCAGCAGGGCGCCGTTGCGGTCGCCGGGGGCAACGGCGTGGCCGGCGGTGAGGCGGATCAGGCGGGTCACCTCCTCGATGACCGCGACCGGCACCTCGCATTCGGTCAGCAGTTCGGCGGTGAGCACGGCGCTGCGTTCCTCGTTGTCGGCGGCCGTCGGGTCGTAGACCGCGTCGTGGCCCCAGACCGCCAGCGCGACCGCCGGCTCGTCGCCGACCAGTTCCAGGCAGGCCGCCAGATGTTCCACCGTGTGGTAGAAGCGCTGCGGCTCGGACCAGCGGTTGATCAGCTCGGTGCCGACCTCGGCCAGCACGCTGTCCGGGGCGGTGGCTCCGGCGGCCCGCGCGGCGGCGGCGAACCGGTCGGGGGTGAGCAGACTGGTCATGGCCAAATCTTGGCGCATCCGACGGGCGCGCGGTGCCGGGTGCGCCACAGTTAGGTGGTGGACGCCGCCGAGCTGGGCCGACGCACGCGGATCACGCTGCGCGACCGGGTGCGGCGGGTGCGCGGCAGCCTCATCCTGTCCGTGCAGGCCGCGGTCGCGGCGGGGCTCGCCTGGTACGTGGCGCACGTCCTGCTCGGCCACGTGCAGCCGTTCTTCGCGCCCATCGCGGCGGTGGTCACGCTGGCGATCTCGGTGGGGCAGCGGATGCGGCGCGCGGCGGAGATCGTGGCCGGCAACGCGGTCGGCATCCTGCTCGGCGAGCTGCTCATCCTGGTCATCGGCCGGGGCGCCTGGCAGGTGTCGCTGGTGGTGCTGCTCGCGATCAACCTGGCCATCTTCATCGGCGGCTCGGCCTCGCTGGTGACCCAGGCGGCCTCGTCCGGCATCCTGGTCGCCACGCTGCTGCCGATCACCAGCGACTACTACCTGAGCCGCTTCGTCGACGCGGTCGTCGGCGGCGGCATCGCGCTGCTGGTGATGGCGCTGCTGCTGCCGCTGAACCCGCTGACCGAGGTGAAGCGGGCGGTCGGGCCGCTGATGGACTCACTCGCCGACGGGCTGAACCACGCGGCCGACGCGCTGGCGCACGGTGACGCGGCGGCGGCCCAGGACGCGCTGGACCGTATGCGGGAGGCGGAGTCGCACCTGCGGGCGTTCGGCGAGTCGCTGAAGGCGAGCAAGGAGCTGGCGACGATCGCCCCACTGCACTGGGGCAAGCACGGCCTGCTCCAGGCGTACATCGAGGCCGCCGACCATCTGGCGCGCGCGCTGCGTAACAGCCGGGTGCTGGTACGCCGCATCGTGTCGATGATCCGTGACCGCGAAACGGTGCCCGCCTCCCTGGTCGAGGCCGTGCACGCACTCGCGCAGTCGGTGTCGTCGCTGCGCCGGGAGCTGGCCGACGCGGTCGAGCCGGAGCAGGCGGCGGAGGCCGCCGCGCGGGCGGTGCGGCAGGCCAGCCAGGCGCACCAGGCCGGCCTGGACTTCTCCGGCGAGGTGGTGTTCGCGCAGGTGCGCTCGACCGCGACGGACCTGCTGCTGGCCGCCGGCCTGCCCCGGGAGGACGCAGAACGCCAGGTCAGACGCGCGGTTGGTCGGATCGACCAGTCGGGTTCCACCCGTTCGGCTGGTGGAAGCTCTGAACAAGCTGGGTAACGTCCCTCCGTTGATCGACTCCTCATCAATCCACGGGGGCAACACAAATGAAGATCCGCACCGCCCTGGCGGCGGGCGCCTCGCTGCTGTTCGCCGGCGGGCTCTCCGCTGTGCTCGGCACACCGGCCCACGCGGCCACCGGAATCGACCTGGCCGTGAACGTCCCCGCCAGCAAGATCGCGGTCGAGGCCGAGGGCAAGGGCTTCCGAGTAGACCTGTCCAACATCGGCACCGCCGCGTCCGGCGACGCCCTGCTCACCTACGACTTCAGCGGTCTGACCAGCTCCCTCGTCGCCGCCGACCTTTCCTTCCTGGAGGAGTCGGGTTGCGACATCACTGGGAAGATCGCGAAGTGCGGGCTCTACGGCTTCGCTCCCGGTGAGTCCTACATCGATGCGGTATACCTGCGTAACGTCGGCAAGACGGCGGGCGCCGCAGGCTCGTTCTCGGTGTCGTTCACCGCGGCCGGTGATGTCGACACCGCCAACAACAGCGTGACCGTGCCGGTGCAGGTCGTCGACAGCGGCGCGGACCTGATGTCCTTCGCGTTCGACGTGGTCGCCGGTTACACCGCCGACGGCAAGGTCATTCCGGTGAAGCCCGGCGAGAACGCGCCGTTGGCGTGGGGCATCCACAACAACGGCGACCAGTACGTGCACGGCCTGGAGTTCAGCATCACGCTGCCGCCCCACACCGTCTACGACGGCGGCGGAGACTTCCCCGGGTGGTGCGGTGTCGAGCAGGACCTGTCCGTGATCAAATGCTCGGCTCCCGACCTGGTGATCCCGCCCGGCGGCGCTTTCACGCCCACGTCCCTCGCTTACCTGTACGTCCTGCCGGGCTTCGTCGACGGGCCGCGGGCGCTGCCCGGCGGCCTGGTGAGCGCCAAGGCCATCAAGACGTCCGCCCAGGAGCCCGCCGGACGGGTCGTGACGAAGGTCGAGGGGTTCGAGGTCGCCGACAAGGTGACCGAGGAGCAGTTCGAGCAGATCGTCGAAGGCCTGCTGAAGGATGCGGTGTCGAACGCGGGCGAGGCTGGCGACGTCGACCCGGCCGACGATGACGCCTCGTTCGCGGTGCACGTGGCCGCCCCGGTCGCGGTCGACCAGGCCATCAGCGTGACCACGGCATACGGCAAGGTCGGCGACACGGTGAAGATCAAGGTCTCGGTCGGCAACGTCGGTAAGGCGAGCACCGGACCGGGCTTCTCGATCAAGGCGCCCTCCGGCACCTCCTTCGTCGCGCCCGACTCGCTGCCGTCCGTCGGTTGGTGCGAGGGCAAGGGGCAGATCCCCGCGTACTACACCGGCGAGACCGAGATCAGCTGCGGATTCGAGTCGGAGTTGCAGCCGGGCCGTTCGCTGACCCGTGAACTGCTGGTGCACATCGACTCCGCGCCCATCGGCAACGACGGCAGCGCAAAGACGACCACGTCGGTGGGCAAGGACACCAACCCCAAGAACGACACCGCCAAGGTCGTCATCAAGATCGGAACTCCGCCGGCCGGCGGCAACAACGGTGGCAACGGCGGCGGCCTGCCCGTCACGGGTGTCAACGTGGCCCTGATCGCCGGCATCGGTGGCGGGGTCGTGGTCCTCGGTGCGCTGCTGTTCCTGGTGACGCGCCGTCGCAAGGTCGTCGGAGACGACGCCCAGGCCTGATCGTCGAGGTAGCACGAAGCGGCCGGTGACCCGTCAGGGGTCACCGGCCGCTGTCGTCGTTCGCGGGCTCAGACGACGGCGCGCAGCGCGCCGAGGAACGTGTCCACGTCACTGTCCGTGGTGCCGATGCCGATGCTGGCGCGCAGCGCGGTGGCCGGCACGCCGTCCCAGCCCGCCCGCACCGAGGCCTCGCCGAGCAGGCGGCGGGCCAGCGGGTGGGCGCAGAACAGGCCGTCGCGTACGCCGATGTGGTGCTCCCGGGCCAGCCGCTGGGCGATCTCGGCGGAGTCGCGGCCGCGTACGGCGAAGGACACCACGCCGATGCGGGCCGCGTCGGCGTCGAAGGTGCGCAGCTCGGCGACGTCGGGCAGCTCCGCCAGCCCCGCCCGCAGCTTCGCCAGCAGGCGCTGCTCCTCGGCGTGCAGCGCGTACCGGTCGGCGGCCTCCAGGGTGGCGCACACCGCCGCCAGCGCCACCGCACCGAGCAGGTTGGGCGTGCCCGCCTCGTGCCGGGCCGGGCCGGTGGTCCACCGTACGTCGTGGGTGGCGTCGCCGACCCCGCTCGTCGCCCCGCCACCGGCCAGGTACGGCCGCGCGGCGTCGAGCCAGTCGCCCCGGCCGACGAGCACGCCCGCACCGAACGGGGCGTAGAGCTTGTGCCCGGACAGCGCCACGTAGTCGACGTCGAGGGTGGACACGTCGACCGGCACGTGCGGGGCGAGCTGCGCGGCGTCGAGCACGACCCGCGCGTTGAACCGGTGCGCGATCAGCGCGAGCTGCGCGACCGGCCACAGCTCTCCGGTGACGTTGCTCGCGCCGGTGACGGCGACCAGGACCTCGCCGTCGGCGTTGCCCCGGCGCACCTCGGCCAGCGCGGCGGCCAGGTAGCGCACCGCGGCGTCGGGCGAGCCCGGCACCGGCAGGCGCACCGCGTTGGGCCAGGGCAGCAGGTTGGCGTGGTGCTCCCCGGCGTACGTGATCACCGTGGTGCCCGCGGGCAGCGCGTGCGCCAGCAGGTTCAGCGCGTCGGTGGTGTTGCGGGTGAACACCACGTGGTCGCCCTCGCGTGCGCCGACGAAGTCGCCGACGGTCTGCCGGGCGCGCTCGTACTCCAGGGTGCAGCGCTGCGACAGCGCGCCCGCGCCCCGGTGCACCGAGCCGTACCAGGGCAGCAGTGCGGTGACCGCGTCGGCGGCGGCCTTCAGGCAGGGCGCGGTCGCCGCGTAGTCCAGATTGATCTGGCCGGGCACGCCGAGCACGGACAGCTCGGCCTCGGCCACGCGGACGGCTGTCACGTCGGCCGTCTCGACGGCGCTACAGGGTCGTTGGGCGATCGCGGTCATGGGGCACCTCCGGGGTCAGGGGACCCCTGGACCGCTGGTGGGAGTCCTCGGAACCGCCGTTCGGGCGGGTCGTCGGGACGAGCCACAAGCGGAGGCAAAGGTCCGCGCTTGCCCAGCACGACAACGGGCTGGGCCCGGTCATCACCCGGGGCACCCCACCGCGAACTACAGAGGGTTGCCGGTCAGCAAGCCGGGGCTTTGCTCTATCTTTCGACACATTCGCCCGCTGGCGCAGGTGAATGTGAGAGCGGCTGACACTCGTGACCTTTCGCCGAGCATAGCGGAGGTAGGCTGCGCCCATGTCCGACCTCCCGACTCCTGGGACCGAACCCGGCAGGGCCGACGCCGGCCCCTACAGCGCGCCGTCGCCGCCCACGCCGGCCCAGCCCTTGCCGGTCGGCACGGCCGGGCTCGGCCTGCCGCCCGCGCTGCCGGAGCCGTCGCTGCCGCTCAAGCGCCCCCGGCGCTGGCTGCCGCTGCTGCTCGCGATCGTCGTCGTCGGCGGCTCGGCCCTGGCCATGCTCGGCTACCTGGGCTGGCGGATCGGGCCACTGGCGTTCGCGGTCGGCCTGTCCGCGGCGCTGCTGCCGGTGCCGGTGCTCGTCGCCGCGTTCCTCTGGCTCGACCGGTACGAGCCGGAACCGCCGCGACTGCTGGTGATCAGCTTCCTGTGGGGCGCGTTCCCGGCGACGCTGCTGGCGCTGGGCGTCAACTCGTTCTTCACCGGCTGGCTGAACGTGGTCACCCTGCCCGACGCGGTGGTGGCCACGGTCGTCGCGCCGTTCATCGAGGAGCTGGGCAAGGCGGCGTTCCCGCTGTGGATCCTGTGGCGGCGTCGCCGCGAGCTGTCGGGCATCACCGACGGCATCGTCTACTGCGGCCTGTCCGGGGTCGGCTTCGCGATGGTGGAGAACATCCTCTACCTGGGCGGGCACGGCTTCTACGCGGGCAACGAGCAGTGGGGGCCGTACTCCGGGGCGCAGCTGGTCTTCGGCATGTTCCTGGGCCGCATCCTGATCTCCGGGTTCGCCCACCCGCTGTTCACCTCGATGACGGGCATCGGCATCGGCATCGCCGCACGCTCGGCCAGCAGCTGGGTGCGCTGGTGCGCGCCGGTGGGCGGGCTGCTGCTGGCGATGATCCTGCACGGCTCGTGGAACCTGATGGCCACGCTGTCCGCCTCGATCAGCCCCTACTTCTTCCTGTACGGCTACATCGCCGTCATGGTGCCGGTGTTCCTGTCCATGATCGGCGTCGCGCTGTGGGTGCGCGCCCGCGAGGGCCGGCTGGCGTTGCAGGTGCTGCCCGCGTACGCCACGGCAGGCTGGCTCACCCCGCCCGAGGTGGCGGCGATGGGCACGCTCGCCCGCCGGCACGCCGCCCGGGTCTGGGCGAAGCGGGTCGCCGGGGAGCCGGGCCGCCGGGCGATGAAGGAGTTCCAGTTCGCCGCCACGCGGCTGGCGCTGGTACGCGACGGCATGAACCGCGGCCTCGACGAGTACGACGCCGACCGGGCCCGCAGCGCGACCGAGGAGCGTGACCTGCTGCAGGTGCTCAGCACCACGCGGGCGGTGTTCGTGGGCCGCGATCCGCAGGTGCCGCCGGCCTTCTTCGACGGGGCGGTGTACCGGATGACCTTCCCGGACGGTGTGGCCCGCACCGTGCCGATGCCCGCGGAGCCAGTGGTGCCCGTCCCGGTGCTGCTGCCCCCGCCGGTGTACGCCCCGCAGCCCGGGTACCCGTATCCGCCGCAGCCGTACCACCCGCCGCAGGCGTCCTGACGCCACCGCCGCGACGAAGAAGGGCTCCGCCGGAACACCGGCGGAGCCCTCTCGTTTCGTGCCTCAGGCGGCGGGCGCGGGTGGCGCCTTGACGATCACCGAGTCCGGTTCGGGCTGCGGGCGTTCGGCCAGCGACCGGACCGCCGTGTTCAGGACCGCGATCAGCGGTACGGCGATCAGCGCGCCCACGATCCCGGCCAGCACCACACCCGCGGCGATGCCGATGATCACCGCCAGCGGGTGGATGGCCACCGCACGGCCCATGATCAGCGGCTGGAGCAGGTGGCCCTCGATCTGCTGCACGGCGATGACCGCGGCGAGCACCAGCAGCGCCGTCAGCGGGTCGTTGTTGACCAGCGCGACCAGCACCGCGACCGCGCCGGACAGGGTGGCGCCGACGATCGGGATGAACGCGCCGAGGAACACCAGCGCGGCCAGCGGCACCGCGAACGGCACCTTCAGCACCGCCAGCGCGATGCCGATGCCGACCGCGTCGATGAACGCGACCAGCACGGTGGCCCGCACGTACGCCCCCAGCGACGCCCATGCGGCGACCCCGGCCCGGTCCAGCGGCTCGCGGGCCTGGTTGGGCACCAGGCGCAGCAGGAAGCGCCAGATGACCCGGCCGTCCCGCAGGAAGAAGAACAACGTGAAGATCACCAGGAACAGGCCGCTGAGCACCTCGAAGACGGTGGTCGCGGTGGTGATCGCGCCGCTGGTCAGCGCGTCCTTGTTCGTGGTGATGGTCTTGGTGACCTCGCCGATCGCACTGTTCATCTGCGCGTCGGTCAGGTGCAGCGGGCCGTTCTTGAGCCAGGTCTGGATCTGCTGCACGCCCTCCGCGGCGTTCTTGGTCAGATCCGGCAGGCCGTTGACGAACTGGTTGATGACCAGGGTCAACGTGCCGGCGACGGCACCCAGCCCGGCCACCACCACGATCGCGGTGGCCAGCGAACGGGGCACCCGGACGTGGTTGAGCCAACGCACCGCGGGGCCCAGCAGGGCGGCCAGCAGCATCGCGATCAGCACCGGCACGACCACGATGCTGATCTTTCCGAGGAACTGCAACAGGTACACGAGCACGAAGCCGAGCACGATGATGCGCCAGGCCCAGGCCCCGCCGATGCGCAACGCGTACGGCACGTCGACGTCGTCGCGGCTGGCCGTGGAGTGGTGCAGCATCTCAGGCTCGCTCGGCTCGGGCAGCGGCTGGTCGGCCTCCCGGCGCTCGCGCTCCTCCTGCTCACGCTTGGCGCGGGCGCTGGCACGGCTGGCCTCGTAGGCCCGCCGCACATTCGCCTTGAAGTTGTCCAAACGACCCACTGGTGTCCTCCCGTGGACAGGCAACGCCACCACGTTAGTCGCCTGCGGCCACCGCTCCATCGGGGAAGTACCCTGACCGGCGTGACACTGAACGCAGACACCGCCGAGACCGGCCTGCCGATCCGTCTGTTGCACGACCGGGTGCTGGTCAAGCAGGAGGCGTCCGAGGGGGAGCGGCGCTCGTCCGCGGGCCTGGTGATCCCGGCCACCGCCTCGGTCGGGACGCGGCTGTCCTGGGCCACCGCCGTCGGCGTCGGCCCGCATGTGCGCGCGATCCAGGTCGGCGACCGGGTGCTGTTCGATCCCGACGAGCGATCCGAGGTGGAGTTGCACGGCGAGGCGTACGTGCTGCTGCGCGAGCGCGACGTGCACGCGGTCGCCGCCTCCCGCGTCGAGCCGGACGCCACAGGCCTTTACCTCTGACCCTCGCGTGCGACTGACCCCAGCCGCGCCGCCGCCTCGCTGTCGCGCCACGCGGCGGCGGCCTGCCCGGTTGACCCAGCCCGCCCTCGCCCCCGCCGAAGCGCCAGCGTGCCGTCAAGCGGCTGCCGGTGGCGGCCGGACGGGATCGGTCGGCTCGGCGACACGACCCGGGCACGGGATGACAGCGTGATCTAGGCTGCCGCGCGTGTTCGGCATCATCAGACCCTGCGCGCACAGCCTGTCCGAGCGGCTGCACAGCGAGTGGCTCGGCCACCTGTGCGGGCTCTGCCTGGCCCTGCGGGACGAGCACGGCCAGGCGGCCCGCATCGTCACCAACTACGACGGCCTGATCATCTCCGTGCTGACCCAGGCGCAGCAGGCGACCGTGCACCGGCGTACCGCCGGGCCGTGCCCGCTGCGCGGCATGCGCACCGCACCGGTGGCAGAAGGAGTGGGTGCGCGGCTGGCCGCGACGGTCTCCCTGGTGCTGGCGTCGGCCAAGCTGTCCGACCACGCCGCCGACGGCGACGGCGCGTACGCTCGCCGCCCGGTCGCCACCGGAGCCCGCCTGCTCGCGCGGCGCTGGGCCACCCGGGCCCACCGGTCCGGGCTGGACCTGGGCCTGGACACCGGTGTGCTGCTGACCGCCGTGCACGGCCAGCGGGAGGTGGAACGGGCGATCACCCTCGGCGGATCGCTGCTCACCGTCACCGAGCCGACCGAACTCGCCACCGCCGCCGCGTTCGCGCACACGGCGGTGCTGGCGGGCCGACCCGGCAACGCCGAGCCGCTGGCCGAGGCGGGCCGCTTCTTCGGCCGGATCGCGCACCTGCTCGACGCGGTCGAGGACCTCGCCGCCGACCGGGCCACCGGGGCGTGGAACCCGCTGCTCGCCACCGGGTCGTCGGTCGCGCAGGCCGGGGTGCTGGCCCGGGACGCCGCGGCGGGCATCCGGCTGGCCCTGGACGAGGTGGCCTTCGACGACCGGAAGCTGGTGCACCGGCTGTTGGTGCACGAGGTCGAGCACGCCATCGAGCGCACCTTCGCCGGCTCCGACCCGGACTACTACCCGCCGGTCGTCCAGCCGGGCAAGAAGGGCCGCCGGCCGAAGGCACCCAAGCCCTCGGGCAGCGGCTCGTGCTGGTGGCCGCAGGTGGAGCTGCCGCCGGTCACCCGTGGGCCGATCTTCGGGTGCGCGGTGGCGAGCTGGATGTGCTGCACCTGCCAGGTCTGCTGCCGCGACCCCTATCCGGGTCCGTGGAGCGGGCTGCCCCGCGACGGCTGGTGCACCAACTGCGACTGCGGCAGCGACTGCGGCAGTTGCTGCGACGTCTGCAACTGCTGCAAGATCTGCAAACACTGCGACTGCTGCGACTGCTCCTGCGACTGCTGACGCTGCCCGGCCGCCCGCCGCGCCTCGATCATCGGACTTGCCTGGCACTTGTGCGTATCTTGAGCAGTGATTCGCACAGGTGCCAGGCAAGTCGAGCGATCTTGACGCGACCGGGCGCGGCGCGGGTCAGCTCTCGCTGAGGCGTTTCAGGGACTTGAGGACGACCTCCTGCTTGGTGGTGTACCAGAAGGGCGGGAGGCTGGCGCGTAGGAACGAGCCGTAGCCGCGGGCGGTCTCCAGGCGGGAGTCGAGCACGGCGACCACGCCCTTGTCCGAGGTGGACCGGATCAGCCGACCCACGCCCTGGGCCAGCCGGATGGCCGCGATCGGCACGCTCACCGCGGCGAAGCCCGAGCCGCCGCCCGCGTCGACCGCCGCCGAGCGGGCCGAGGCCAGCGGCTCGTCCGGGCGGGGGAACGGCAGCCGGTCGATGACGACCAGCTGGCACGCGTCCCCGGGCACGTCCACGCCCTGCCACAGCGACATGACACCGAGCAGGCAGCTGTTGCGGTCCTCGCGGAACTTGCGGACCAGCAGCGGCAACGCCTCGTCGCCCTGCAGCAGCACGGTCAGGTTCGTCTTGGCGCGCAGCAGCTCCGCGGCCTGCTGCGCGGCCTTGCGGGAGGAGAAGAGCCCGAGGGTACGCCCGCCGAGCGCCTCGACCAGCGCCAGCAGCTCCGCCCCGGCGGCATCCGGCAGGCCGGACGCGGCGGGCCGGGGCAGGTGCGCCGCGACGTAGAGGATGCCCTGCTTCGGGTAGTCGAACGGGGAGCCGACGTCGAGCGACTTCCAGCCGGGCCCGGACGCAGGCTCCGGCTGCGTGCCCGGCTTGGCGGGAGCCTTGGCGCTCACCGGCAGGCCCAGCGAGCGGGCGAGGGTGTCGAAGTTGCCGCCGAGGGTAAGCGTGGCCGAGGTGGCGACGACGGTGCGGTCCTCGTAGAGCTTCTCGCCGAGCAGCCCGGCGACCGACAGCGGCGCGACCACCAGGGCCCGGCGCGGCTCGTGCTCCACCCAGACGACGTCGTGCTCGTTGTCCTCCAGCAGCCGCTGCGCGGTCTTGGACACCTCGTCGAGCAGCGCCTTGGCCTGCTGTTTGCGTACCGGATCGGGGTCCTCGGCTTTGATCTCGCCGATTCGGCTCAGGCCACGGCGGGTCGCGCCGTCGAGCAGCGTGCACGCCTCGACGATGCCCGTCGGCAGCTTGCCGGTGATGCGCCCGGCCTGGGTCTCGGCCAGCCCGACGGTCAGCGCGTCGGCCGCCTCGACGAGGGACTGGTACTCCTCGCCCTCCACGAACGGGCGGGCGGCGCGGGCGGTGCGGTCCACAGCGTCCGGGGTCAGCTCGGCCTGGGCCGCGCTGGACACCCGGTCGGCGAGCTCGTGCGCCTCGTCGATGATCAGCAGCTTGTGCTCGGGCACGATGTGCCGCCCGGCCATCATGTCGACCGAGAGCAGCGAGTGGTTGGTGACCACCACGTCGGCCTCGCGGGCGCGGGCGCGCGACAGCTCCGCGAAGCAGTCCGGCCCGTACGGGCAGCGGGCCGCGCCGACGCACTCGCGCGCCGGGGTCGACACCAAACGCCAGGCGGTGTCGTCGACGCCCGGGTCGAGCTCGTCACGGTCGCCGGTGTCGCTCTCCATCGCCCAGTCGCGGATGCGCTCGATCTGCTTGCCCAGCCGGCCGGACTCGCCGAGCCACTTCACCCCGCTGCCGCTGCTGCCCGCGTCGAACAGGGAGTCCTGCGGGTCCTGTTCGTCGGAGTGCTCCAGTTTCGCCAGGCACACGTAGTGGTGGCGGCCCTTGAGCAGGGCGAACGTCGGCTCACGGCCGAGCAGCGGGGAGATCGCCTTGCCGATGCGGGGCAGGTCCTTCTCCACCAGCTGCGACTGGAGCGCGAGCGTGGCCGTAGAGATGACGACAGGTCCGTCCACCGTCAGCGCCGGGGCGAGGTAGGCCAGTGACTTTCCGGTGCCGGTGCCGGCCTGCACCAGCAGGTGGTCGCCGGACTCGATGGCCGTGCTGATGGCCGCGGTCATGGCCTGCTGGCCGGGCCGCGCCGAGCCGCCGGGCACCGCGCCTACAGCGGCCTCTAGCAGGTCGAGGGCGCTGTGGTCACGTGTTCGCTTCTTCTTCGGCGGCACCGGTTGACCGTACCGGCTGGCACCGACGGTCTTCCACCGCGCCGCCGGATTTGGGACTATGGCGCATTGTGGGCGCGACCCGCGTCACCCCCGCATCGTTGCGCGGTGGTGCGAGGGTGTACGCCACCGCCGTGAAACGAGGTAGTCGATGGGCGTCGTACGGGTCGAGATCCGCAAGTTCGACGGCAGCGCGCACCGGGCCTTCCCGGCGACTCTGCTCGGCCGCGACGAGCACGGCACCTGGCTGGGCATCCCGAGCGGCACGGTCAGCGACACCGGCAAGGTGTACGAGATCCCCGGCGTGGTCCTCGTCCCGCACACCGGCTGGTGGACGGCCATGTTCAACGCCGCCCCCCGCAACACCTCCCTCTACTGCGACATCACCACCCCCGCTACCTGGAACGACGACACCGTCACCGTCACCGACCTCGACCTCGACGTACGCAAGATCCGCCTGACCGGCGAGGTCCAGCTGGTCGATGAGGACGAGTTCGCCGCCCACCAGACCAAGTTCGGCTACCCCGAAGAAGTCGTCCAGCAGGCCCGCGCCGCCGCCCAGTGGCTCCTCGACGCCGTCCGCACCAACCAGGAACCCTTCACCACCCACTTCCACCGCTGGCTAGCCCACGTCTCCCCCTAACCCCCCACCCCGCCCCTCTCCCGGGTTGATCATGAACCTAGGGACGTGGTCGACGGCGTGTCGCCACCTTGCCGCCGTGATCACCGGATGACCCGCGGGCCTACCCCGCTCGCCGCATCACCGCGTTGCCTGGCTCGGCCGGGCTCTGCCGCACCCCCACCCCGTGGTGCCACTCCGCCGTCATCCCGCCGCCACCTCGCCGTGCCGCCGTGCCACCGTGCCGCCCGCGATTGTTGATCACGGCGGCGGGGTAGCGACACGCCGTCCAACACGTCCCTAGGTTCATGATCAACGGGGTAGGGGTGGGCGGAAGTTGGGGATGGGCGGTGTGGGGGTGGGTTTTGGGCGATGATCGAGATGTGGCGGATGTGTCCGGATTGCTGCGGGTCGGGTCGGGGGTGGACCTTGGGGCGATCGATCCGGCGGGGACGCCTGGGTTGCCGGATCGCAAGGGTGTGCGGCGTGATCCGAAGGGGTGGGCGCGGGCCGAGCTGGTGACGCTGGGGCAGGAGCTGGCTCGGCAGCAGGAGATGCTGTTCGCGAACGCCAAGGTCAACCCGGCCGATCAGCGGCGGGTGCTGCTGGTGCTGCAGGCGATGGACTGCGGGGGCAAGGACGGCACCGTGAAGAAGGTGGCCGGCACGATGAACCCCGAGGGTCTGCGGATCACCGCGTTCGGCCCGCCGACGGCGGAGGAGCGGCAGCACGACTTCCTGTGGCGGATCCGCCGGGCGCTGCCGCTGCCGGGATACCTGGGCATCTTCAACCGGTCGCACTACGAGGACGTGCTGGTCGTGCGGGTGCGCCGGCTGGCGCCGCCCCGGGTGTGGAAACCCCGGTACGAGAAGATCAACAGCTTCGAACGTGAGCTTGTCGACAGCGGGTTCTCCCTGGTCAAGGTGATGCTGCACATCTCTTACGAGGAGCAGCGCCGCCGGTTGCTGGAACGCCTGCGGGACCCCACGAAGTACTGGAAGTACAACCCGGACGACGTCGACAACCGCGCCTACTGGCCCGCGTACCAGCAGGCTTATCAGGACGCGATCCAGCGGTGTGGGACTGATCACGCCCCCTGGCATGTGGTCCCGGCGGACCGGAAGTGGTACCGCGACTGGGCGGTGGCACACCTCATCCTCGATGCCCTGAAACGCCTGGATCTGAGCTATCCGCCGGCCGACTTCGACCCGCGAGCCGAGACGAAGCGCCTGGAACGTGAGGAAACGGGCAGCGCGCCGAAGGTGAACGGCAGGTGAACGGGCCATGAAGGGAAGAAGGCGCTGGGTGACCGGGTCACGAACGCCGGGTAACAGTGCTTAGCATTCCCCCGACCAGACCGTCCGGATGACACCACCAAACCAAAGGTGCTTGCGGTGAAGTTTTCACTCCGCCCCCAAGAGGGCGCCTTCTACGAGATGTTCTCCCGTGCCGCCCAGAATCTGGTGCGGGGCACGGAGCTGCTCTCCGAGCTGGCGCTGCCCGGCGCCGACGTGCAGTCGATCAGCGAGCGGCTGGCCGAGGTCGAGCACGACAGCGACAAGATCACGCATGAGCTGTACAACAAGATCAACTCAACCTTCATCACGCCGTTCGACCGCGAGGACATCTACCGCCTCGGCTCCGGGCTCGACGACGTCATGGATCACCTGGAGGCCGTGGGCAACCTGGTCTACCTGTACGGCCTGACCAAGCTCCCGGCGCTGCCGCGCGAGATGATCGAGATGATCGACGTGCTGGACCAGCAGGCCAAGGTCACCGCGCTGGCCATGCCGCGGCTCAAGCAGATGAAGGGCCTCAAGGACTACTGGGTCGAGTGCAACCGCCTGGAGAACGACGGCGACCGCACCTACCGCATGCTGCTGGTCCGGCTGTTCAGCGGTGAGTACGACGCGCTGACCGTCCTGAAGATGAAGGAGGTCGCCGACGAGCTGGAGGCCGCCTGCGACGCCTTCGAGCACGTGGCGAACACCGTCGAGACCATCGCCGTCAAGGAGTCCTGATGCGCGGCCTCATCGCCGGCCGGGGAGCCTGACGTGAACGAACTCCTCATCCCGGTGCTCGCGGTCATCATCGCGGCCATGGTGTTCGACTACACCAACGGCTTCCACGATGCCGCGAACGCCATCGCCACCAGCGTCTCCACCCGGGCGCTGACCCCGCGGATCGCGCTGGGCATCGCCGCGCTGGGCAACTTCGTCGGCGCGCACTTCGGCGCCCAGGTGGCCAAGACCGTCGGCAGCGGCATCATCACCCCGCCCGAGGGCGAGGCCGGTCTGGGCATCGTGTTCGCCGGCGTCGTCGGGGCCATCGCCTGGAACCTGCTGACCTGGTATTTCGGCATCCCCTCGTCGTCCTCGCACGCCCTGATCGGCGGCCTGGTCGGTGCGATGCTGGGCGCGATCGCGTTCGGCGTGCAGGGCGAGGTGCTCTGGGGCGGCATCGTGGAGAAGGTCGTCATCCCGATGATCGCGTCCCCGGCCACCGGCTTCATCCTCGGCGCGCTCCTGATGCTGGCCCTGCTCTGGGCGGTGTACCTGCTGGCCAAGGCGACCGCGAAGAAGAAGACGGGGCGGTTCTTCCACCCCACCCCGCTCAACCGGTTCTTCCGCATCATGCAGTCGCTGTCGGCGGTCGCCATGTCCGTCGGCCATGGCATGCAGGACGCCGCGAAGACCATGGGCATCATCGTGCTGGCGCTCTACACGGGCGGCTTCCAGAGCTCGAACGAGCACATCCCGGAGTGGGTGTTCTGGACCTCGGCCACCGTGTTGGCGCTCGGCACGTACGCGGGCGGCTGGCGCATCATCCGCACCCTGGGCCGCCGGGTCATCCACCTGGACCCGATGGCCGGGTTCGCAGCCGAGAGCGTCGCCAGCGGCGTGCTCTTCACCGCCGCGGCCTACGGCCTGCCCATCTCCACCACGCACACGATCACCTCGGCGATCATGGGCGTCGGCGCCACCAAGAAGTTCTCGGCCGTCCGCTGGGGCGTCGCCGGCAACATCGTGATGGCCTGGGTCCTCACCTTCCCCGGCGCGGCCCTGGCCGCCATCATCGCCTACGTCCTGGTCCGCCCCATCTTCTGAGTTCTCCAGCCAAGATCGCGACGATCTTGCGCGAACTGTTGGTGATACGCCCGGAAGGGGCGGGTCGTACCCGCAGTACGCGCAAGATCGTCGCTTTTGGTGTCAGTAGGTGACGCCGATCTGGGCGCGGACGGCGTCCAGGGTGCTCATGACGGAGAGGGTGGAGGACAGGGGGATCAGGTCGGATTCGAGCTTGCCCTCGCGCAGGCAGCGGGTCGCCTCGGCGGCCTCGAAGTGCAGGCCGGACGGGGCGGTCTCGAACTCCTGCGGGTCGGCGCCGTGGCGGTGCAGGACGAAGCGCTCGGCGGCGTGGAAGCCCCAGGGGAGTTCGATGCGGCCCCGGGTGCCGACGATCGTGGCGTTGCGTACGTCGCCGTTGACGCCGCAGTACAGCGACGCCACCGCGCCCGACGGGAAGCCCAGCGAGATGGTGGTGCGCTCGTCGGTGCCCTCCGGGAACAGGTGCGCCCAGGCGCGGACCTGGTTCGGCTCGCCGAGCAGGAGCTGCGCGAAGCCGATCGGGTAGACGCCCAGGTCCAGCAGTGCGCCGCCGCCCAGCTCCGGGTTGCGCAGGCGGTGCGAGGGGTCCGGGTCCAGGCCGATGCCGAACGCGGCCTGGACCGCGACCAGCTCGCCGATCGCGCCGTCGGCGATCAGCTCCTGGATCTTCAGCGTGGACGGCAGGGTACGCGTCCAGAACGCCTCCATCAGGAACAGCTCGCGTTCCCGGGCGATGGTGACGAGGTCCTGGGCCGACGCTAAGTCGAGCGTGAAGGCCTTCTCCACCAGCAGCGGCTTGCCGGCCCGCAGGCACAGCGAAGCCGCAGCGTGGTGGTGGGAGTGCGGGGTCGCGATGTAGATGATGTCCACGTCCGGGTCGGCGGCCAGCGCCTCCCACGAGCCGTGGGATCGCGCCGCGCCGTGCTCGGCGGCGAAGGCCTGCGCGGACGACGCCGTCCGCGAGCCCACCGCCGCCAGTTCCGTGCCCGGCACCTGGCCCAGCTCACGTGCGAAGCGTGCGGCGATCCCGCCCGTGGCGAGAACGCCCCAACGAATCTGATCAGTCACGACCCGAAGCTACACCGGTTAAGGAGCCCGTCGGAGCGGCCGCCCGGTGTCCATCCGGAGCGCAGCGCAGGATGGACGACCGGTTAAGGCCGCGGAGCGGGCTCCGCCTGTTGTGTTGCGGGCTCCGCGTGTCGCAGTTCAGCCGCCGACGCGGATCAGGCGTGCGCTGAGGTGTGGCGTCAGGCCCTCGCCGACCGCGGCCATGTCCTGGGCGTACAGCAGCGCGCCCTCGACGATGCCGTAGAGCCGGTGCCCTGCGGTGACCTCCTTGGCGGTGGACGTACGCGCCACGAAGTCGGTCACCATCTCGATCCGGGGCGGGTTCGCCTCGACCTTGCCGAGGTACAGCTCCATGATCCCGGTCGGGTTCGTCATGATCGCTTCGAGCTCGTCGCCGTCCTTGCCCGCCGGACGCCACCAGCCGACCTCGCGCCCACCCGGCCGCACCGGCTTGGACTCCGCGTCGAGGATCCACGCCTTCGACTCGTAGAACAGGAAGGGCCGGCCGTCATGGCTGATCCGGATCTCCTGCGCGTAGTCGAAGTCCTCGATCGACGGATAGCCGCCCCGGCCGCGGCCCCGCCACACCCCGACGAAGGGCAGCAGGTCCAGCAGGTCCGGGTGCAGGTCCGGCCCGGTGCGCAGATCGTGGGTCTCCTCGTAGGGGTACGGGTCGACCGGCGGCGCGTTCAGCCACGGCGGCGGCTGCAGCGGATTCTCTTCAGTACTCACCGTTTCAACCCTCTTCGTTGTTCACGACTGCGGAACTCGCCGACCCCGGCCCTGGTGCGGGCAGGCACTCTCACCAGCGGCCGCGCGAGATTTTGACGGCCACATAGGCCAGGCCGCCGGCGAGCGCGCCGAATCCGGCGACCAGCAGGCTGACGAACCCGATCTCGGTGACCACGGGTAGATCCTATGAGGCGCGCCCGGCGGCCGTGCATAAGCTGTCGGACGTGGCACGCAAACTCATCGTGAAGACGACCGCCGGAGCCGACGCGCCGGAGCGGTGTGCGCAGGCGTTCACCGTGGCCGCGACCGCTGCGGCGGCCGGTGCGCAGGTGTCGTTGTGGCTGACCGGAGAGGCGAGCTGGTTCGCGCTGCCCGGCCGCGCCGCCGAGTTCGACCTGCCGCACTCCGCGCCGCTGCCCGATCTGCTCGACGCGATCCTGGCCGCCGGCACCGTCACCCTGTGCACCCAGTGCGCCGCGCGCCGCGAGATCACCCCTGCCGACGTCCTCCCGGGCATCCGCATCGCCGGCGCCGCCGTCTTCGTCGAAGAAGCCCTCTCCGAAGACACCCAGGCCCTCGTCTACTAGCGAGCGAAGGAAGGGCACCTTCACAACGCTCCGCGTTGTAGAAGGTGCCCTTCCAAACCCTGCGGTGCCGGCGGGCTGGGCGGGGGCCGGTCAGGGGACGCGGCAGCCGGAGTTGAGGTCGACGGTCACGATGCCCTCGCCGGAGACCTTGCCGCGAACCGCCACGTAGTTGCCCGCGTCGTAGAAGAAGCCCTCCTTGGGGCCGTCAGCGGGCCGGGTGACGGCGTCGGGCAGCGCCGACGCCAGCGCCTCGATCATGGCGGACTCGCCGCCGGTCGGGCCGGAGACGATCAGTGTGCGGACCACCGAGACGCCGTCGCGGGCGGCGGACAGGCTGCAGGCCTTCTCGGCGTACCCCTTGTCCTGGATCGTCGCCCCGGCCGGGACGCGTGCCGTGACCTGGCCGACGACCTCGTCGATGGTGGCCTTGGCCGAGGCGGCGGTGGTCTGGTCGCGCAGCGACGGCGGGTCGTTGCGGGCGGACCAGACGGCAAGACCCAGGAGCAGCAGCGCCCAACCGATGACGAGGGTAGGCCACAGGTAGCGGCGGGCGGCCGGCTTCGGCTGGGGCGGCGGGGCGGCCTCGGGTGCGGGCGCGTCGATGGTCACGCCGTTCATGCTGCCACGTGTGTGCCCGCGGGCGTGTCGCGGTGGCCGCCCAGGCACAGCCCTGGCCGAGGCGGCGGTCCTCCTGGGCGCCGCCCGCGGACGAAGATCGGCGTTTGCGGACGGAATGTCAGGCCAGACCTCACTTCACGCCCCGAAACAGCGATCGCCACCCGCACCCGCACCCGCACACCCCTCCCCGCCTCCGCCTGCGCCGCCAGGCGGCAGGCGTTAAGAAGGGCACCTTCCATAACGCGGAGCGTTAAGAAGGTGCCCTTCCTTCGAGCAAGAGCGAGCTAGGCGACGGCGAGGGAGACCTCGTTGACGCCGCGGGCGGCGTCGACGGTGGCATCGCCGTTGCCGAAGCGGGACAGGGCCCGCAGCTGCCAGGTGCCCGGCGCGGCGAAGAAGCGGAACTGGCCCGCCGGCGAGGTCACGACCTCGGCGGTGAACTCGCCGCTGCGGTCGAGCAGGCGCACGTACGCCCCGGCGACCGGGTCACCGGCCGCCTGCACGACGCCGGTGATGACGGTCTCCTTCTCCAGGTCGACGCTGAGCGGCAGCGGGGCGGCCTGATCGGGGGCGGCGCAACCGGCCGCGACAGTGGAAGCAGCAGTCTGTGCGGTCATGGTGATCACGCCTTCCCGGGCTCGTCGCCCAGTGCCACCGGCACGCCGACCAGCGAGCCGTACTCGGTCCAGGATCCGTCGTAGTTCTTCACGTTCGCCTTGCCGAGGATCTCCTGCAGCACGAACCAGGTGTGCGAGGAGCGCTCGCCGATGCGGCAGTACGCGATGGTGTCCTTGCTGTCATCGATGCCGGCGGCCGCGTACAGCTCGGTCAGTTCGGCGTCGGACTTGAAGGTGCCGTCCTCGTTCGCGGCCTTGGACCACGGCACGCTGAGCGCCGTGGGGATGTGGCCGGCCCGCTGCGCCTGCTCCTGCGGCAGGTGGGCGGGGGCGAGCAGGCGGCCCGCGTACTCGTCGGGCGAGCGCACGTCGATCAGGTTCTGCACGCCGATCGCCTTGACGACGTCGTCGCGGAAGGCGCGGATGCTCAGGTCCTGGTCCTGGGCCACGTACTGGGTGGCGGGGCGCTTGACCTCGTCCTTGGACAGCGGGCGGGCGTCGAGCTCCCACTTCTTGCGGCCGCCGTCGAGCAGCTTCACGTCGCCGTGGCCGTAGAGCTTGAAGTACCAGTACGCGTACGCCGCGAACCAGTTGTTGTTGCCGCCGTACAGCACGACGGTGTCGTCGTTGGCGATGCCGCGCGAGGACAGCAGCGCCTCGAACTGCTCCTTGTTGACGAAGTCACGGCGCACCGGGTCCTGCAGGTCCTGGCGCCAGTCCAGCTTGATCGCGCCGGCGATGTGGCCACCGTCGTAGGCGGTGGTGTCCTCGTCGACCTCGACGAACACGACGCCGGGTGCGGCGATGTTCTTCTCGGCCCAGTCGGCCGAGACGAGGGCGGATTCGCGACTCATGGAGTTCTCCCTTGAGATGTGGCTGGTGGATGAACGTCTGGTGCGGGTGACGCCACCGGGAGCGCGAGCGGGAGAAAGAAAAACGTCGCCGCGTACGGGTCCACAGGGGGTTCACCGGGTACAGGGCGACGGCGGCTGGCTGACTTGCGGGGGCGGCCGGCTCTGCGATGAGCGGGCGATGCGAGTCAGTTGACAGAGCTGCTAAACGATCACGGGAGCGCGATCGAGGTGCGCAAACTGTGCCGCCGTCAGAGGACGGGGCAACACAGGCACGTGGCCACGCGGCACAGGTCGACCGCGCGCCGCTTGGTAAGCAGCGGACTCATAGTTGGTGACCCTACCAGCAGCGCTGTGATTTCGGGAATGTGTCGTCCACCATCCGGGACCGGTGGATCACCCTCCGAGATCGCGGAAAGTGATCCACTCGGCCGTCAGGCCAGCTCGACGTCCTTGGCGGTGAAGGACACGACGAGGCCGGTCGACTCGGTCTGGACGTCGGTCAGCTCCAGGTTGAAGGGCAGCTTCGGCAGGGTCAGCGTCACCGCGAGCCGGTCCTTGTAGGTGTTGAGGATCGTCTGGCTGATCGAGCCGGCGGCGCCCTTGAGCGAGGTGACGCGCAGCCGCACGTGGCTGCCGTCCACGACGGTGACCTCGGCGGTGCCGGTGACCTCGCCGATGAGCGGCACCTTGCCGCTGACCCGGACGTCGTTCGGGCCGGCCGAGGTCAGGGTGATCCCGCTCAGGCCGCTGGCCTCGACCAGGCTGGCGTACGACACGGTCGCGTCGCCGTCGACCCGGGCCGCCACCGGCCGCGCGGTGCCGTCCATGAGCTGAGACAGCTCCGCCTCGACGTCGTGGGCCGCCACGTTGAGCAGCGGCAGGGGCAGCGTGCCGCCCTTGAGGTCGCGCATCGTGATGTCGATCTGGGTGTACCGGCCCGCCGCGACCTGGGTCAGGAACGGGAAGCCCTGGATCTCGACCTCCGGTGGGGTCGAGGTGATGCCCTGGTCCTGCATCCGCGCGGAGACCCGCGCGGCGATCTCACGTTCCGCGAAGTGCGCGCCGGCCCGGTCGGCTACCGCGACGAGCACCCCCAGGACGACGAGCAGGACCGCGGTGACCGTGAGGAACTTCTTCATGCGGGCACCAGGAAGAACACGCTGATGACGTACGCGACCGGCGCGGCCAGCGCGAAGCCGGCCAGCGGGCCCTGCATGTGCCGGGCCAGCCACATGGTTGGCGCCTCGCCGGACTGCTCCCGGCCCGCCTCGGCGAAGCCGATGGTGAGGTCGGCCAGCACGGCGGCCCCGGCCGCGGCCATGCCGATCATCGCCGCCTGGCTGGGAGTGAACGGCACCAGGTAACGGCCGATCACGGCGGCCACGCCGGTGCCCAGCATCGCGCCGATGACGATGCCCGCGGAGCCGCGCGGCACCTGGTCGGCCAGGCGCGGGTACGGCGCGAACACGTCGGTCAGGCGGGCGACGCCCAACGCGATGCCGCTGGCGATGAGACAGACCACAATGGCCTGTGTGCCCGCGGGAAGGCGGGTCAAAACAATGAGCGTGGCGAACGAGACCACGCCGAGCACGATGACCACCGTCGAGCCGAGCGACTCCGAGACGTGCATCCGCCCCTCGGGGCGCACCATCTGGCCCACGACGCCGGCGACCAGGCCGCCTGCCGCGATGAGGCCGAGCGGAGCCACCGAGGCCACGTCGCTCACGATCGCGGCGACGTCGGCGGCGAGCGCCGCGAGCACGCCCACCGTGGCGACCACTTTCACCCCGGGCGGGCGGATCGCCATGGTGGTGGCGAAGACGTAGAGCAGCTGCGCACCGAAGATCACGACGGCGTACGGGATGCGGCCCGTGCCCACGCCCGCGGTCTGCGCGCCCATCACCAGGCCCACGCCGAGCAGCAGCGCGAAGCCGGCCACGGCCGCCGACAGCAGCCGCCGGACCGGGACGATCTCGGCCTCGGGGCCGTCCTGGCCGTCGTCCTCGGGTTCGGCGTCGCCACCGCGGGCGCGCCGCCGGTCCTTCGTCTTCACCGCCTCGTCCCGGCGCGAACGTGCGCCGGGCTCGGCGCCCCGCTCGGCGGCGCCGCGGCTCGCGGGCACGGGAACGGGCGCAGGGCCACGGCCGGCCGGGCCAGGGCCGGGCCGGTGCGGCCCGTCGAACTGGGGGCCGGATGACCTGCGATTACGGACGCTGTCGTCGGGAGGGGAACCGAGCACGCAACGATCGTGCCACCTCACCCCCCAAGAGCGCACCTCACCGGGGTGGGAACCTGTGCGGCACGGGCGCGGCGCGCGAAACACGCGCGAAAACTGACCGAAACATTGCCTCGCGATCACGCCCGGTGAGTGACAAAGCCATGAGGTGCTGGTATTTCTATTGTTCTCGACTATGCTCATGCTTTACCCGCCCGTCAGCGACGCCGGGACCGACGTGAGGCCAGCCACGCCCCCCATGTGCTGCTCGCGCGGCCCTAGCCGCGAGGACGGAGGCGATCCGTGGAAATTCTGCTCCTGGTGACCGCACGCGCCGGCGAACCATCCGTTGTGCTTCCCGCGCTCGACCTGCTCCCACACACCGTGCGCACCGCACCCCGCGACGTGCGCACTTTGGTGTCGGCCCCCAGCCCTGACGCAGTGCTGGTCGACGCGCGCACCGAACTGTCCGAGGCGCGGGCCACCTGCCGCATGCTGCACGCGACCGGTCTCGGCGTGCCGCTGCTCGCGGTGGTCACCGAGGCGGGCCTGGTCGCGATGAACGCCGACTGGGGCGTGGACGACATCATCCTGGCCACCGCCGGTCCCGCCGAGGTCGAGGCGCGGCTGCGGGTGTCGGTCGGCCGGCTCAACTCCGCGACCGCCGCCGCAGGCGGCCTCATCCGGGGCGGCGAGCTGACCATCGATCCGGACACCTACGCGGCCAAGCTCAAGGGACGCCCGCTGGACCTGACGTACAAGGAGTTCGAGCTGCTGAAGTTCCTGGCGCAGCACCCGGGCCGGGTCTTCACCCGCGACCAGCTGCTGCGCGAGGTGTGGGGCTACGACTACTTCGGCGGCACCCGCACCGTGGACGTGCACGTGCGGCGCCTGCGCGCCAAGCTCGGCTCGGAGTACGAAGCCATGATCGGCACGGTCCGCCAGGTCGGCTACAAGTTCGTGGTGCCGTCCTCGCGCCAGCAGCTGGCCGAGCGCCCGCTCACCGACGCGGCCGAGCAGCTGCTCGCCGACCTGCCCTCGATCTGACCCGCTCCGACATGTCGCGCCCGTGGCTCCGGCCACGGGCGCGATCTGCTGCCCGGCGCGAGCCGCGACCCGATTCACAGCGCGGGCATGAAGCGTTTTAAAGGCTCCCGGCTACGCTGACGCCATGATCGGGTATGCCGAGCGGCGCGACCGGCTCACGCCGGACGAGGTCGCCGCCGTGGTCGAGCTGGCACGCGCGGCGGGGGACACCGACGGCGCATACCCGCTGTCCGAACACACCGTGCTGCACCTGCGGCACGGCGGTGAGGCCCCCGCGGTGCACCTCATCGCCCGCACCCCCGACGGCGAACTCGCCGGCTACGCCCACGTGGACACCACCGACGCGGTGGACGGGCCCTCGGCGGAGCTGGTCGTGCACCCGCTGCGCCGCCGCCACGGCCTGGGCCGGGCCCTGGTCAAGGCGGCCATCGAGGCGGCGGCCGAGGCCGACCCCGCGGGCCGGCTGCGGCTGTGGGCGCATGGCGACCACCCGTCGGCCGGTGCGCTGGCGCTGTCGCTGGGCTTCCGCCGGGCCCGGGTGCTGTGGCAGATGCGGCGCTCGCTGTTCGCCGAGGTGCCCCAGCCCGACCTGCCCGCGGGCGTGCTGCTGCGCCCGTTCCGGCCGGGCGAGGACGACGAGGCCTGGCTGGCGCTCAACGCGCGGGCCTTCGCCGACCACCCGGAACAGGGCCGGTGGACCCTGCGCGACCTGCACGTGCGGATGGCCGAGCCGTGGTTCGACCCGGCGGGCTTCCTGCTCGCCGAGCGCGACGGCGTGCTGGCCGGGTTCCACTGGACCAAGGTGCACGGCGAGTTGCGCCGCGACGCCGAGGACGCGCACCACCACGACCCGATCGGCGAGGTGTACGTGCTCGGCGTCGACCCGTCGGCGCACGGCTCCGGCCTGGGCCGTGCGCTGACCGCCGCCGGGCTGCGCCACCTGCGGGCCCAGGGACTCGACCAGGTCATGCTGTACGTCGACGAGTCGAACACCGCCGCGACAGCGCTCTACCAGCGGCTGGGCTTCGCCCGCTGGTCCACCGACGTGCTGTTCCAGCGGGCCTGAACACCCCCTTCCGCAATCCTGTGAGATCCATCACCATCTAAGGGTGCGCCCTCGGTCGGCGGCGACGGGTGGGAGGCGGCGTCATGGAGCAGGAGCCGCCCGACGTGCTGTCGCAGCGCGACCCTGCACCGGCCCTGGCCGCGCCCGCCGACTTCACCGACTGGGTGGCCCGCCGCCTGCCGCCGCTGGAGCACGCCGCCCGGCAGCTCACCGGCGACGACGCGCAGGCCGCCGCGCTCGCCCGGGAACTGCTCGGCCTGGTCGCGATGCGCTGGCCGAGGCTGCGCGCCAACGACGCGGAGCACCATGCCCCGCCCGGCGCGGCGGCGGACCGGCTCCTGCAGCGGCTGTTCGCGCGGGAGGCCGCCGATGCCATGCCGCAGCACCGGGTGCGGCTGGACCTGAACCGCACCCCGCCCGCCCGCCGTCCTGGCCGCGCGCTGCCCACGACCGCCGAGGACGAGGCAGCCGCGCTGTGGCAGCGCGGCCGGGCCACCACACGCCGCCGGTTGCTGATCGGGGGCGCGGTCGGCGCGGTGGCGCTGGGCGCGGCCGGCATCAGGGCGCTGACCACCGGGCGCGACGAGGGCCCGGCACCGCTGCCCGCCCTGCCTACCGGCCCGGCCCCGCTCGACGGGGTGGACGAGGTGCCGGCGGTGGCGCGGCAGCTCACACTGCCCGCGGCGCTGGTCGCGAAGCTGCCGAGAGAACTCGCGCCCGGTGATCCGGCGCGGCTGCCCGCGTTGAGCGCACGGCCGACGCCGCGGGCGCTCGCGGTGCTCGACGCCGCGACCGGCGGTGGTGCCACGGGCCCGCTGCTGGTGCTGGGCGAGGACGGCGGCTGGCGCCGGGTCGACAAGCTCCCGGCGGCGGCCGCCGCGCTGCTGTCACCGGGCGCGCTCGCCCCGGACGGCACCCGGATGGCCGTGGTCACCGCGGACGACCTGTGGGTGGTCGAGTCGGCCACCGGCCGGGCGCGGAAGTACGACGCCGTGCCGCAGTCGCCCGTCGTCGTCTGGCTAGGGCCGCGGCACCTGCTGGTCGCGGCCGACCAGTTGCTCGACGTCGGCACCGGTGCGCTGCTCCCGGTGCCGACAGGGGCGCGCGACGCGATCGCCCCCCGCCGCGCGGCCGGGACGGACGCGCCGTCGACGGTGCTGGAACTGCTCTCGGCCGGGGACCCGATCACGGCTCCGCCGCGGGTGCGCACCTGGGAGTTCGACGGGCGTTACCACAGCGAGGGCACGGTCGCGGTGACCGGGCCGGGCGCGGGGCGGCTGGGCCGGTTCCTCGGCCCAGGGTTCGCGGTCGCGGGCGGGGGAGACCTGGTCGCGCGGATGTGCGAGCCGATGGGGCTGCCGGTACGCGCCGACTGGCGGCCCGCCGAAGCGGTGGCCGTGCTGGATCCCGGCGCGGCCCGGGTGCGGCGGCTGCTGGTGGCGGACGCCGACGTGACCGGCGGCCTGACGCTGCTGGGTTGGCTGGACCGGCGGCGGGTGCTGCTGAGCTGCGGCGCCGGATCGGGCGCGACGCCCGGGGTGAACCAGCGGGTGCTGGTGTGGGACGTACGCGACGGCAGCCTCGCGCTGGTGGCGACGGTGGCCTCGGGTGGCGGGCTGTCGCTGGCCGACCTGGACGGGGCCGTGTGACCCCGTTCACCTTCCGGCCACATCCTGCTGAGGGGACCGACACCGGTCCTGTTTTGCCTGTTCACCCTGCGTTCACCTGAGACGGGAGAACCGTCTACCTGGGCCGTGCAATGTCGGGGTCAGGCCGGCGACGGCCGTTATCCCTGACTAGGAAGGCACCCCTGAAGTGAACCGTAACGTGCTCTCTCGGCGCGTGCTTGCGGGCGTCGCGATCGCTGCGCTTGCTCTTGCCGGTTGCTCCTCGAAGGGCGACACCACCGCGGACCCCTCCGCCAGCGCCGCCAGCGGCGTGGCCGCCCTCTCCGGTGAGCTGAAGGCCTCGGGCGCCAGCTTCCCGAACACCTACTACCAGGAGGTCATCCTCTCCCTGAAGGATGCCGCTCCGAACTTCAAGGTGACCTACAACTCGGTGGGCTCCGGCACCGGCAAGAAGGAGTTCGGCTCCGGCCTGGTCGACTTCGCCGGCACCGACAGCACGGTCAAGGACACCGACGGCGTGCCGGCCGGTTCCTACCTCTACATCCCGACTGTCGCCGCGCCGATCACCGTGTCGTACAACCTCAAGGGCGTCGACAAGCTGCAGCTCAGCCCGGTCACCCTTGCCAAGATCTTCCAGCGTGAGATCAAGACCTGGAACGCGCCGGAGATCGCCGCCGACAACCCGGGCGTGACCCTGCCGGCCACCGCCATCTCCGTGGCGCACCGCTCGGACGGCTCGGGCACCACCAACAACTTCACCAAGTACCTGGTCGCCGCCGCGGGCGCCGCCTGGAAGCTGGGCAGCGGCGACACCGTCGCGTGGCCGGCCGACACCCAGGCCGGTGCCAAGAACACCGGTGTGGCGCAGCTGATCAAGGCCGCCGACGGCGGTATCGGCTACGTCGACCTGAGCGACGCCAAGGACTCGGGTCTGCCGTTCGCCGCGATCAAGAACAAGGACGGCCAGTTCGTGCTCCCGACGCTGGAGGGCGCCACCGCCGCGCTCGCCGGTGCCGAGCTCAAGGATGACCTGACCTTCAACCCGCTGAACGCGGCCGGTGCGGCGACCTACCCGATCACCGCCCCGACCTACCTGCTGGTCAAGCCGAAGTACGACGACCCGAAGAAGGCCGAGCTGGTCAAGGGCTTCGTGAAGTACCTGCTGACCGACGGCGCGGCCATCGCGGCCGAGGTGAACTACGCGGTGCTGCCGGCGGACCTGCAGACCAAGGCCCTCGCCCAGCTGGACAAGGTCAGCTGAAGCTGATCTGACCTGAGCACCACCCCGGTGCGGCGGGTCCTCCCCGGACCCGCCGCACCGGCCTCGCCAGGCCACCCCTCGGAGAAGAGATGACAGTCCTAGACAAATCCGCTCAGCTGACCCGGAAGGACCGCGGCAGGCACGCCGACCGGCTCTTCTGGGCCTTGTGCGTCTCCGCGGGCTTCGCGGTGCTGGTGATCCTGGCGTTGATCCTGATCACCATGGTGAAGGAGGCCTACCCGGCCTTCTCGTCCGAGTTCTTCACCAGCTCGACCTGGATCCCCAACGACCCCGACGGCGACGGCCCGGCCAAGCCGGTCTACGGCACCCTCGCCTTTCTGTACGGCACGCTCGTGGTCTCCGCCATCGCCGTCATCGTCGCGGTCCCCGTCTCGATCGGCATCGCGCTCTTCCTGACCGAACTGGCCCCGCGCCGCATCCGGTCGGCCATCGTCACGCTCATCGACCTGCTGGCGGCGGTGCCCTCGGTGGTGTTCGGCCTGTGGGGCATCCTCGTCGTCGCGCCGGCCATGACGCCGGTCTACAACTGGCTGCACGAGGTGCTCGGCGGGGTTCCGGTGCTCGGCGCGCTGTTCGGCGAGCCGCGCAGCAGCGGCCGCAGCTTCATGACCGCGGGCCTGATCCTCGCCATCATGATCGTCCCGATCATCACGTCGATCGCCCGCGAGGTCTTCGCGACGGTGCCCGACTCCGACAAGCAGGCGGCCTGGGCGCTCGGCGCCACCCGCTGGGAGATGATCAAGGGTGCGGTGCTGCCGCACAGCTTCGGCGGCGTCGTCGGCGCGGTCATCCTGGGCCTCGGCCGCGCGATGGGCGAGACCATCGCGGTCGCCCTGGTCATCGGCAGCTCGGTGCAGATCGCCGCGAACCTGTTCGAGGGCGGCTACGCGCTGCCGGCCATCATCGTCGACCAGTGGGGCGAGTCCACCGGCGACTTCACCGCCGCCCTGATCGGCATGGGCGTGGTGCTGTTCGTCATCACCGTCGTGGTGAACCTGATCGCCCGCTTCGTGGTGCGCCGGGCGGAGATCCGGATGCGGGGGGCCGCGGCATGAGCGGGCAAGTGATCGCGCCGGTGAGCGGCGCCGACGTACGAAGCGAGGACCGGGCATGACCACGACCGCCACCCGTCCCGCGGCAGCCGCTCCGGTGCCGGCGGATCTGCGCCGCTCCGCGCTGCCGCTGCGCCGACGCCTGACCGACGGCTTCAGCAAGTCGCTCATGGGCCTCGCGCTGATGATCGCGCTGATCCCGCTGGGCCTGGTCATCTTCCACGTGGCCAGCCGGGGCCTGGCACTGATCAGCTGGGACTTCCTCATCGAGGACATCCCGAACTCGGCCCGCCGGGCCGGCGGCGGCATGGGCCCCGCGGTCGCCGGCACGCTGGTCATCACCGGCGCCGCGGCCGCCATGGCGATCCCGCTCGGCGTGCTCGGTGCGATCTACCTCAACGAGTACGGCAAGCAGAACGCGCTGGCCCGGCTCATCCGGACGATGTCGGACGTCATGACGGGCGTGCCCTCGGTCGTCATGGGCCTGTTCATCTACGTCTCGTACGTGCTGGTGGTCAAGGAGCAGTCCGGCTTCGCGGCCGCGCTCGCCCTGGGCTGCCTGATGCTCCCGGTGATCATCCGCAGCTCCGAGGAGATGCTCCGGCTGGTGCCGGACGAGCTGCGCCAGGCCAGCGCCGCGCTCGGCGCCCGGCGCTGGAAGACGACGATCTCCGTGGTGCTGCCCGCGGCGATCTCCGGCATCGTCAGCGGCGTGATGCTGGCCATCGCGCGAGCCGCGGGCGAGACCGCGCCGGTCGTGCTGGTCGCCGGCACGATCTTCACCTCCAACTGGAGCCTGGACGGGGCCAACACCACCCTGGCCGCGCAGATCTTCAAGAACGCCGGAGAGCCGTTCCCGGCGGCCCAGGAACGGGCGTGGGGCGCAGCGCTCACGCTGATGGTGATCGTGCTCCTGTTCACCGTCGCGTCCCGCCTGATCTCCAGCCGCTTCGCCATCAAGGAACGTTGAGGATGACCACCATGAGCACCGACTTCACCCTGTCCACCCTTCTTCCGGGAGCCGTGCCCGCCATGCCCGTCGCGTCCGCACCGCCGGTGATGCAGCTGGAGAACGTCAGCGTCTTCTACGGCAACTACGAGGCCGTCCGCGGCACCACCATGGCGGTCCGCGAGCACCAGATCACCGCGCTCATCGGTCCGTCGGGCTGCGGCAAGAGCACCGTGCTGCGCTCGCTCAACCGGATGAACGACCTGGTGGCAGGCGCCCGGGTGGCCGGCAAGATCACGTTCCACGGTCAGGACCTGTACGCCCCGGACGTCGACCCGATCCAGGTGCGCCGCCGCATCGGCATGGTCTTCCAGAAGCCGAACCCGTTCCCGAAGTCCATCTACGAGAACGTGGCGTACGGCCTGAAGATCAATGGCATCAAGGACAACATGGACGACCGCGTCGAGCAGGCGCTGCGCGGCGCGGCCCTGTGGGACGAGGTCAAGAACAAGCTGAAGACCAGCGGCCTGGCCCTGTCCGGCGGTCAGCAGCAGCGGCTGTGCATCGCGCGGGCGATCGCGGTCAAGCCCGAGGTGATCCTCATGGACGAGCCGTGCTCCGCGCTCGACCCGATCGCCACCGGCAAGATCGAGGACCTGATGCACGACCTGGCGGGCACGTACACCATCGTGATCGTCACCCACAACATGCAGCAGGCGGCCCGCGTCAGCCACCACACCGCGTTCTTCACCGCGGAGCTGGACGAGGCGGGCGTGCGCCACGGCCGCCTGGTCGAGTTCAACGACACCGGCCGCATCTTCACCAACCCCACCGACAAGCGCACCGAGGACTACATCACCGGCCGCTTCGGCTGACCGGCCCGCCCCCCTCGCGGCCCGGCCGCCAAGGTCATCGGACTTGCCTGGCACCTGTGCGTATCTTGAGCGTCGATACGCCCAGGTGCCTGGCAAGTCGAACGATCTTGACGGCCGGGCCGGCGCGCTTTCAGAGGGTGGGCATGTAGGGGGTGCTCACGTCGCGGTGGGTGGTGAGCATGTCCGCGACCGTGGGGTACGCGGACAGCTCGCGCAGGGTGACCAGGGTCGGTGGGAGCATCGGTAGGTCGCCGGACTCGTGTTCGGTGATCGCCTCTTCCGGGGTCAGCCAGCGGGCCCGGTCGGCCTCGAACTCCGGCAGCGCGGCCTCCTGGCCGTCGGGCATGGCGGCCAGGAAGAACCACGTGTCGAAGCGGCGCGGCTCGAAGACCGGGGTCAGCCAGCGGTGCCACGGCGTCAGCGCGGCCGGGAGCAGGGTCACCCCGGTCTCCTCCTCGATCTCGCGTACCGCCGCGTCGGCGGGGGTCTCACCGGCCTCCAGCGAGCCGCCGGGGAACGCCCACATGCCGCCGAACGCCATCGCCCGCATCCGCCGGATCAGGAAGATCGTGCGGTCGGGGCGGATCAGGACCACGGTCGACGCCTCGCGGGGGGTCGCGGGTTCGGCGCCGGACTCGGCGAACTCGCGGGCCAGTGTCTCGAAGCGGGCCCGCTGCTCGGGCGGCAGCAGGTCGAACGGGTTATTCGACATGGACCAGCACCGCCTGTCCCTGGCCGACGCCGATGCAGGCCGCCGCGATGCCGTAGCCGCCGCCCCGGCGGCGCAGCGTGTGGCACAGGTCGACGACGACCCGGGGCGCGGACGCGCCGAGCGGGTGGCCGTACGCGATCGCGCCGCCGTCGACGTTGACCAGTTCGGGGTCGATCTCCGGCAGCTCGTGCAGGCAGCTGAGCACCATCGCGGCGAACGCCTCGTTCAGCTCCCAGGCGGCGATGTCGCCGAAGCCGAGCTTCGCCTTGGCCAGCAGGGCCCGGATCGCGGGGACCGGGCCGGTGGAGAAGCGCTCGGGGGAGACGCCCGCGACGGTGCTCGCCACGATGCGCCCGAGCGGCTGCACGCCGAGGCGCTCGACCGCCGCGGCGGAGCCGATCAGGGTCGCCGCGGCGCCGTCGTTGACGGGTGAGGAGTTGCCGGCGGTGACGGTGCCGTCCGGCGTGAACGCGGGCCGCAGCTTGGCCAGCGCGGCGGCGCTGGTGTCGGGGCGCACCGACTCGTCGCGGGTCACCCCGGCGACCTCGACCACGCGGTCGTCGAAGCGGCCCTGCGCCCAGGCCGCGGCGGCGCGCTGCTGGGAGCGCAGCGCCCAGGCGTCCTGCGCCTCGCGGCCGATGCCGAACTCCTGCGCGACCTGCTGGGCTGCCACGCCCAGCGGAACGGTCCAGTCGTCGGGCATCAGCGGGTTGACCATGCGCCAGCCGAGCTGGGTGTTCCACAGCTTCGCCTCGCCGGGGAACGCGGTGTCGGGCTTGGCCATCACGAACGGGGCGCGGCTCATGCTCTCCACGCCGCCCGCGACGACCAGGTCGTTGTCGCCCGCGCGGACGGCCCGGGAGGCCTGCACGATCGCCTCGGCGCCCGCCGCGCACAGCCGGTTGACGGTCACGCCCGGCACGGTCACGGGCAGGCCCGCCAGCAGCGCCGCCATGCGGGCCACGTTGCGGTTGTCCTCGCCCGCGCCGTTGGCGTCGCCGAGGATGACATCCTCGATCAGCGCCGGGTCCAGCTCGGGGTGCCGCTTGAGCAGCGCGACCAGGGGCGCGGCCGCGAGGTCGTCGGTGCGTACGCCGGACAGCCCGCCCTTGTGGCGGCCGAACGGGGTGCGGACCGCGTCGATGAGAAACGCCTGCGAGGTCATGCTCCGCAGGCTACGTCACCTGAGTGATCGTTCAGTAACCCAGGTTCGTGAAGCCCAGGTACGCGCGCAGCTTCTCGGTGTGCGCCGACGAGGGCAACGCGATGCCGTCGATCGCCCGCAGTTCGGCGACGCCGCGCACGCTGGACAGCAGCCACACGCCGTCGGCGGTGCTCAGCTCGGCCGGGGTCACCATGCGCTCGGCGGCGGTCCAGCCGAGGTCGCCGGCATTGTCGAGCAGATGGCGCGCGGTCGTGCCGGGCAGGATCCCGGTGGTCTCCGCGGGCACGGTGTGCAGCGTGTCCCCGTTCAGCCAGACCAGCGTCGAGGTCGGGCCCTCCAGCGCGTAGCCGTCCGCGGACACCCACAGGGCGTCGTCGGCGCCCTGTGCCAGGGCCCAGCGCTGCGAGGCCATGTTGATCGCGTACGACAGCGACTTCACGCCGCCCAGCAGCCACGGGGCCGAGGTGCGCGCGTCGGCCGGGTAGCCCAGCGAGATCGTGGTGACGGTGATGCCGTCGCGGCGCGCGGCCAGGGTCGCCGCGCCGATCGGGTTCACGGTGGCGAAGCAGGTCACCGGGCCGCCGGTCGCCGCGGTCGCCTCCGCGCCGCGGGTGCAGACCAGGCGCAGCGCGCCCTCCAGCTCGGCCGGCCACTGCGCGCAGGCCGTCGCGGCCAGCTCGCGCAGCGCGGACTCGGCGGGTAGGGCCAGCTCCATCCGGGCGGCCGAGCGGACCATCCGGGCAAGGTGCTCGCCGATCAGCCACGGCTGCACGCCGCCGCGGCCGTCGGGCCGCACGTGCATGGTCTCGAAGACCCCGTCGCCGCGCAGCACGCCGAGGTCGTCGGCACGGAGCACGGGAGTGTCGGCCGGCACCACGCCGAGGCCCTGGACCACGAGAACAGGCTGCACCACGGGCGGAATGCTACGCGGCCCCGAGATCTCAGCCGCTGCGGCGGGGCGAACTATGATCGGACGATGCCCGAACAAGGCTCCGCCGAGCTGGCCGAACTCCTCCGGGACCGCGGCCTGCGGCTCACCCCCCAGCGACAACTGGTGCTCGACGCCGTGCGCCAGCTCGTCCACGCCACCCCGGAACAGGTGCACGCCGCCGTCTGCGAGGTGGCCTCGGGGGTGAACATCACCACCGTGTACCGGACCCTGGAGCTACTGGAGGAGCTCGGGCTGGTGACCCACGTGCACCTGTCGCACGGCGCGCCGACCTACCACGACGCGGCGGTCGTGCAGCACGTGCACCTGGTGTGCCGCAACTGCGACACGGTCACCGAGCTGGAGCAGAGCGAGCTGGCCCCGCTCGCGGAGCGGCTGCTGACGCAGCGCGGCTTCCGGATGGACATCGGGCACGTGGCCTTGTTCGGACTCTGCGGGAGCTGTGCATGATGGGTACGACCGTGCTGGTGGGTCACTTCGACCCCGACTCCGCCGACGCCGCCGTCCCGGCGCACCACGGCGACCCGAACCGCGAGCAGCGGACCCTGCTCACCGCGGCCGGGCTGGTGGACCGCTCGCACCGCGGGGTGTTGGCGCTGACCGGCCCCGAGCGGCTGAGCTTCCTGCACAACCTCACCTCGCAGCACCTGACCGAGCTGGCCGACGGCCAGGGCACCCGCACGCTGGTGCTGTCCCCGCACGGGCACATCGAGCACGAGCTGTGGGTGTCCGAGCTCGGCGGCACGCTCTGGGTCGACGTCGAGCCGGGCACGGTCGACGACCTGGTGACCTTCCTGACCCGGATGCGCTTCTTCACCCAGGTCGAGATCAAACCCGCGGACCTGGTCGTACACAGCCTGGTCGGTCCCGGCGCCCTGGCCGCCGCCACGAAGCTGGGCGTGGCCGTGCCCGCCGAGCCGGACGTGCTGGACGTGCCGGGGCCCAAGTTCGCCACCGGCGCGGTCCTGCCACGACCGACGACGGTTTACGCCCTGGTCGCGCTGCCTGGCGGTGGCTTCGTCCGCAGGCACTCCCTCGGCGACGTGCCGGTGCTGGACCTACTGCTGCCCGCCGAGACCGCCGGGGCCACCCTGGCGGGGCTGGAGCTGCCGCCCGCAGGACTGTGGGCGTACGAAGCCGTGCGGGCGGCCGCGAAGCAGGCGCGGGTCGGCGTTGACACCGATCACCGGACGCTGCCGTCGGAGGTGGACCTCACCGCCGCCGCCGTGCACCTGGAGAAGGGCTGCTACCGGGGTCAGGAGACGGTGGCCCGGGTGCACCACCTCGGCAAGCCGCCGCGTGCGCTGCGCCTGCTGCACCTGGACGGCATCGCCACCGACGAGCTACCGGCGCGTGGCACCGAGATCACGGCGAATGGCCGTACCGTCGGATTCATCGGCACCGCGGCCCGGCATGCGGAACTCGGACCGATCGCGCTCGCGGTCCTCAAGCGCAATATTTCCGGCGACACCCCCCTCACCGCGGGAGAATCTACGGCCTCTATCGACCCTGACTAGAAATATGACAGGATGCGCGCATGACGAACGGCACTCTGATCACCGTCGCGCCCACCGGCGCGGAATCCGCCAAGGCTGACGTCCCCGCCCTGCCGGTGACGCTCGACGAGCTGGTCGCGACCGCGAAGGAGTGCGAGGCCGTCGGCGCGAGCGTGATCCATGTGCACATCCGCGACGACCAGGCCAAGCCGAGCCTGGACCCGGTCCGGCTGCGCGAGACCGTCGCCGCGCTGCGGTCGAGCACCGACCTGATCGTGCAGCTGTCCAGCGGCGGCTCGGTGCACGACCCGGAGTCCGCCCGCCTGGCCGTGCTCGACGCCGGCCCGGACATGGCCAGCTGCACCATGGGCACCGTCAACTTCGGCGACGACGTGTTCATGAACCGCTGGGAGTTCATCGTCGACCTGCACACCCGGATGCAGGAACGGGGCGTCGTGCCGGAGTACGAGATCTTCGACCTGGGCCACCTGTGGGCCCTGCAGCGCCTGCTCGACAAGTACGGCCTGCCCGCCGGCGGCCACGTGCACGTCGACTTCGTGATGGGCGTGCCCGGTGGCATGCCCGGCACCGCCGCCGCCCTGGTCGCCTGCCAGCAGGCCCTGCGCGAGCTGCCCGAGGGCACCACGTTCTCGGCCACCGGCATCGGCCGGTTCACCCTGCCGGTGCTGCTCACCTCGCTCGGCTCGGGCGGCCACCTGCGGGTCGGCATGGAGGACACGGTCACCTACGCCAAGGGCCAGCCGGTCGAGTCCAACGCCCAACTGGTCGCCCGCGCGTCCGCATTCGCCCGGTTGGCGCAGCGCCCGCCGCTGACCCCGGGTGAGGCACGCAACCTCCTGGGGATCCCGCCGCGCTGAAATGTGAAACCCCGGTAGCGTTCCTTACCATGGGCAAGGTTTACGAGGGCGGCGTACCGCTCGTCGAGGTGGAGCGCAGCGGGTTCATCGAGGGCTGGCACCGCGGGTCGGTGATCGTCCTGGACGCGGCCGGAAACCCGGTCGCGTCCACCGGTGACGTCACCGGGCCGATCTTCGCGCGCTCGTCCAACAAGCCCATGCAGGCCATCGGCATGCTGCGGGCCGGGCTGCGCCTGGCCGACCCGGCGGACCTGGCGCTGGTCACCGCCAGCCACTACGGCGAGGACTTCCACGTCTCCCGGGTACGCGCCCTGCTGCGTAGCGGCGGGCTCACCGAGGCCGCCCTGCGCTGCCCGCCCGACCTGCCCCTGGACGACGCCGCGAAGATCGCCAGCGGCGGCACCCCGCAGCGCGTCTACATGAACTGCTCCGGCAAGCACTCCGGCATGCTGCTCACCTGCCGCGCCGCCGGCTGGGCCGTGGAGGACTACTTCCAGCCCGACCACCCGCTGCAGCACCGCCTCAACGAGACGATCGAGGAGTTCGCGGGCGAGTCCGCGGCGGCGATGGGCGTCGACGGGTGCGGTGCGCCGGTGCTCGCGCTGTCGCTGACGGGGCTGGCCACCGCGTTCCGGCGGCTCGCCGAGGGGGTGCCCGGGTCGCTGGAGCGCTCGGTCGCTGACGCCATGCGGGCGTACCCCGAGCTGGTCAGCGGCACCAACCGCGAAGACGCCCAGCTCATGCGCGCCGTACCCGGCCTGGTCAGCAAGGTCGGCGCGGAAGGCGTCTGGGCCGCCGCCGTCCCCGGCCAGGGCGCGGTAGCCATCAAGATCGATGACGGCGCCGCCCGAGCCCGCGGCCCCATCATGATCACGGCCCTGCACCGCCTCGGCGTCCCCGTCACCGTCCCCACCCTCGCCGAACCCGCCCTCCTCGGCGGCGGCCGCCGCGTAGGCGCCCTCCACCCCCTCTGGTAGCCCCAAGCCCCGCCCCCTTTTTTTGCCGCGTTGATCATGAACTTAAGGACGTGTTCGGCGGTGTGTCCCAACCCTGGTGCCGTGATCACTGGGCGCCACTTTGACGATCACGGTGTCGGGGTGGCGACACGCCGCCCAACACGTCCTTAAGTTCATGATCAACGCGGCGTGGGTGGGTGGGTGGGTGGGTGGGGGCTGGGCTGGGGTGGGTCGGGAATGGGGCGGTTTGTGGCGTGGCGTAGGTCGCTAGCGGAGAGTTAGCAATATGCTTGCTCTTGCTAGCGGTCGTGGGTAGCTTGGTGGGCGTGCAGAGTCCCGACATCGGCGCCTTCATCAAGGATCTGCGGGAGAACGCCCGCATCTCCCTGCGGCAGCTGGCCGAGCAGGCCAACATCAGCAATCCGTACCTCAGCCAGATCGAACGCGGGCTGCGCAAGCCGTCCGCCGAGGTCCTGGCGCAGCTGGCTGCGGCGCTGCGGGTCTCCACCCCGGCCATGTACCTCAAGGCCGGGCTGCTCGGGTCTGACGACCACCACGGCGTGCCGACCGCGATCGCGGCGGATCCGCTGCTGACGGTCGCGCAGAAACAATCACTCACGCAGATCTACGAGACGTTCGTACGCGAGAACGCACGCGCCGAAGAAACCGCGACTCCGGAGTCCGCCCCCGCGGCGGCCCCGGCGGAGCCGACCGTTGCCACGGCGAAGAAGCCGACGGGCAAGAAGGCGGTCAAGAAGGCCGTGCGCCAGCAGGCACAGGAGGAACAGTGACCATGACCCAGACGTCGAGCAAGTCCGGCAAGTCCGACGAGCGCACCTACCCGAGCGCGTTCTACGCTGCGGCGGGTGTGGGCGACATGGCGTACGAGCAGCTGCGCAAGTTGCCCGAGCTGGCCGACAAGCTGCGCGACAAGGCGGCGGAGTTCGCCGACCAGGCCGCCAAGACCGACATGCCGCAGTGGAAGGCCAAGGCCAACGAGTACGGCGCCTTCGCCACCAGCAAGGCCGCCGAGCTCACCTCGAAGGTCGACGCGGCGCAGATCCGCGACAGCATCGTCGCGGGCACGCAGACCGCCGCGGAGAAGGCGACGAAGTTCTACGACACCCTGGTCGCCCGCGGCGAGCAGGCGTTCACGGAGCAGCCCGCGACGCCGGGCTTCGACGCCAAGTCCGAGAGCACGTCCGCGCCCACGGCGAAGGCCGAGGCCAAGACGGGTGAGGACGTGCCGCCGGCCGCCAAGCCCGCTGCCAAGAAGCCGCCGCGCGCCGCGAAGTGACCGCGCGATCTCGTCGCGGCGTGCCGATCGACCGGTCGGTACGCCGCGACGAGTCGTATCCGCGTCGTCGCGGCTGGGATGCCGCGCTCGATGGTTCTAAGCTGTGAGCCATGGTTGCCATCACTGTCCGGATCTGGATCGACGCCATCCTGACGATCTTCGTACTGGGGATCCTGCTCTGGGCTTTCGTCGACTGCCTGATCCGGCGCAAGGAGGCGTTCCCCGCCATCGGCACCATGCCCAAGGCCGGCTGGCTGCTCGTGATCGCGCTGCTGGTCGTGCTGACCTACTTCACCGGTCTCGGCCTGTTCGGCTTCGTCGGCGCCGGCGTCGCCGCGTACTACCTGCTGGATCTGCGCCGCGGCCTGCGCGAGGCCACCGAGGGACCCTGGTGATTTGGTGATCAACGATCTGCGCTGGCCGCCCCCGCCGGACGGATTCCCCCGACGCCTCGGCAAGCCGCGCAACTCCGCCCCCAACACCGGCCGCCCCGCCCCGCCCGCGCTGCCCACCGAGATCGTCGACACCCCGCACGGCGTGCAGCTGGAGCGGCTCAGCACCGGTGTCGGCGAGCCGGTCACCGTGTTCGCGCACGGGCTCGGCCACGGCATCGCCGAGACCCGCCCGCTGGGCAGCGCCGTCGCCGGCAAGCGGGTCTTCTTCCAGTTCCGCGGCCACGGCGAGTCCAGCTCGCCGCGCGGCACCTGGGACTACGGCGACCTGGCCCGTGACCTGCGCGCCATCGCCGACATGACGGGCGCGACCAGGGCCCTCGGGGTCAGCCTGGGCGCGGGTGCGCTGTGCCGGCTGCTGGCCGAGACGCCCGACCGGTTCGAGAAGGTGGTCCTGTTCCTGCCCGCCGTGCTCGACCGCCCGCGGCCCGAGGCGGCCCGCCGCCGACTGGTCAACCTGCTGGAGGCGATCAACAGCGGTGACCTGCCGACCGTGGCCAACGCCGTGGTCGAGGAGATCCCGCCGTCGGCCCGCAACGGGGCGTCCGGCTGGGCGTACGTGCGCCAGCGCCTCAACACGCTCATGAACACCGGGCTGAGCAGCGGCCTGCTCACGCTGCCCGACCAGGTGCCCGTCCCGGACGTCAACCTGCTCCGGGACGTGAGCGCCCAGGTGCTGGTCATCGGCTGCATCGGTGACGACCTGCACCCCGCGTCGGTCGCCGAGGAGCTGGCGGCCGTCCTGCCGACGGCGACCCTGCACATCTACAACCGGCCGTCGGTGCTCTGGCACGAGCGCGCCGACCTGCGCGAACGGATCTCCGGCTTCCTGAACGGCTGACCGGCGGCGGCTCGTCCCGGCGGTCCGGCCGGGCGGCCGACCCCTACGACTTCCCACCGGCGTCCACTAGGCTCCCGGTTCGTGGCAGGTCGAGCGGTCTCAGAATTCTTCGTCGGCGTACGGCTGCTCCTGCGGGGCATCGGGCGCTACGTACGCAGCCCGAAGCTGATCCTGCTGGGGCTGATCCCCGCGGTGCTCAGCCTGCTGCTGTTCGTGGGCCTGTTCACGTTGCTGTTCGTCTACCTCGACGAACTGTCGGCCGAGGTCACCTGGTTCGCCGACGACTGGGCCAAGGGGCTGCGCGACTCGGTGCGCCTGCTCGCCGGGATCGCCCTGGTCGGGGTGAGCGGGCTGGTCGCCGTGGTGTCGTACACGGCGGTGACGCTGCTGATCGGCGACCCGTTCTACGAGGCGATCGGCGCGGCGGTCGAGGAGGACTTCGGCGGCGTGCCCGACGCGGTCGACCTGCCCTGGCACCAGGAGCTGCGGCGCAGCATCTTCGACGCGCTGCGGCTGCTGGCGGTGTCCGTGATGATCGCGATCCCGCTGTTCGCCGGTGGCTTCATCCCCGTGGTCGGCCAGACGGTGATCCCGGTGCTGGGCGCGTTCGTCGGCGGCTGGTTCCTGGCGCTGGAGATGGTCGCGGTCGCCTTCAACCGGCGCGGGCTGCGGCTGCCCGACCGCCGGGTGGCGCTGCGCAAGCACCGGGCCAGCGCGCTCGGCTTCGGCGTCGCGGTGTTCTGCTGCTTCCTGATCCCGCTCGGCGCGGTGCTGATCATGCCCGCCGCGGTCGCCGGTGGCACGCTGCTCGCCCGCCGCTCCCTCGGCCTCTCGATCGAGCAGTAGCCCATGTCCAGCCGAGCCCTCCCCGACAGCCCCACGTCCGGTGCCGCACCGGCTGACGCTTCCGAGACCCCCAGGCCGCGCGGTGCCACGCCCGGCGTGCTCCCGGCGAACGCGCATACCGGCCCGGCAGGCGGGTTCGTGACCTGGCGGCCGATCGCGATCATCGCGCTGCTGTTCGCCGTCACCGCCGAGTCGCTGCGCGCCTGCGGGCCGCTGCTCGACCAGGTGGCGGGTCCGGTCGGCATCGTCAACGCGGCGCTGATCGCGGTGGCGATCTTCGCCGTGCCGGGTCTGCTGCTGAAGGTGACTGGCCGGGCCGGCACCGGCCGGATGCCGTACCTGTCGATCACGGTCGGGTTGCTGGCGGTGGTCCGGGTCGGCGGAGGCGAGCCGTACCTGGAGCCGACGCTGGCCGTGGTCGCGCTCGGGGCCGTGCTCGCGATGGTCGCGCTCGCGGGTGCGGTGCGTCGGCTCGGCGACCCGGTGACGGTGACCGTCGGCCTGCTGGCCGGTGGGGCGCTCGACCTGGCGGTGCGGTCGTTCTCGGTGACCTGGGACGGGCTGTGGCACCGCGGCGACCTCACCGGGCTGCTGGTGCCGACCATGATCCTGGCCGCGCTGGTGCTGCTGTGCCTGCCGCGGACACCCGAGGTCGCGCCCGCTGCCAACGGGCGCACCTGGGCGCTGGGCGGATACCTCGCGCTGTGGACGACGACGCTCGGCAACGCGGCCTTCGCCGCGTCGCAGTCAGGGGTCGCGCTGCAGCTGTGCCTCGCGGCCCTGATCGGGGTGCTGCTGGTCGCGATCGAGCTGGTACGCCGGCTGACGCTGCACGGCGGCACGAACGCCATCGCGGAGCCCGACCACTGGATCGCGGGCTCGGCGGCGCTCGCCGGGATGGCCGGCGGCCTCGCCCTGGCCTGGTGGGGTGCCGGACCATGGGTGCTGCTGGGCATCGCGCTGACGCAACTGTCCGCCACGATCGCGGTCGCGCGAGCCACCGCGGCCGCCGGTGACCGGGGCGACTGGGCGTACGGCCTGGTCTGGGTCCTGCCTGTGCTGCTGTTCCAGGTGCACTACGACATGCCGCTGCCGTTCGACAACCGGTGGCTGCTGATCGCGCTCGCGGTCGCCGTCGGGCTCGCCGGGATGGGCCGGCGGCCGTTCCACCCGGGTGGCTGGCGCTTCGACCTGCGCGGGCTCGTGGCACGGCCCGCCCTGGTCACCGGGGTCGCCGCGCTGCTGCTGGCGGTCCCGGCGCTGATGCACGTCACCCGGCCGAGCGCTCCGGCGGACGATACGAGCGCGACCGGCCTGCGGGTGCTGAGCTGGAACGTCAAGTACGGCCGGGACGACGCCACCGGGCAGGTGGACCCGCGGCAGCTCGCCGAGGCGATCCGGGCGGCGGACCCGGACGTGGTGGTGCTGCAGGAGGTCAGCCGGGGCTGGGCGATCGGCGGCGGAGTGGACGTGGCCGAGTACCTGTCCCGGGAGCTGGGCATGCCGTTCACGTGGTCACCGGCCGCGGACGGGCAGTTCGGCAACCTGCTGCTGACCCGGCTGCCGGTCAGCGGGGTGCGCACCGGGCGGCTGCCGTACGGGCAGGGGCCGATGTGGCGGTCGTACCTGAAGGCGACGGTGACCCTGCAAGGCGGCCGCAGCCTCGACGTGGTCACCGCGCACCTGACCCACCGCAAGCCGAACACGCCGACCCGGCTGGCGCAGATCGACGGGCTGCTCGCGCAGGTCGACCCGGCGGCTCCGACGCTGATCGCGGGCGACTTCAACTTCTGGCCGAGCTGGCCCGAGCTGCGCTCGTTCACGAGCGCGGGCTGGGTCTCGGCGCAGGACGTCCTGGGCCACGGCGCGGCCTGGACCTCCCCGACCGACCGGCCGACGAACCGGGTGGACTGGGTCTTCGGCTCCCCGCAGGTCGCCTTCACCGACTTCGCCGTCCTCGACCAGGTCACCGCCAGCGACCACTTCCCGGTCCTGGCCACCCTCACCCTGCGCTGACCCGCTCTGCCTCCGTTGCAACTGCGGTGGCCACAGCATCCGCAGCGCCCGGCTGCGGCGCCCGTTGAACGCCTGCGGGCGGATGCTCGCGCTCCTGGTCAAGGCCTGTTTGGCGTTAAGAAGGGCACCTTCTACAACGCGGAGCGTTGTGAAGGTGCCCTTCTTTTCTCACGTGGTGCCGCGGATGACGAGTTCGGTGGGGAGGATGACGCTGTCGGCGATGGACTCGCCGGCGGCCAGGCGCAGGAGCTGGCGGGCCATCTCGCGGCCCTGGCCGACGATGGGCTGGCGGACCGTGGACAGCGGCGGCTCGGTGTAGCGGGCCAGGGCGATGTCGTCGAAGCCGATCACGGCGACGTCGTCGGGCACGCGGCGGCCGGCGGCCTGCAGGGCCTGGAGGGCACCGTGGGCCATCAGGTCGGAGGCGACGAAGACGGCGTCGAGGTCGGGGTCGTCCTCCAGGAGCTGGCGCATGGCGACCGCGCCCGAGTCGCGGGTGAAGTCGCCGACGGCCACGATCGAGCGCCGGTCGGAGCCGCGCAGCTCCTCGCGGTAGCCGGTGAGCCGGTCGATGCCGGCGACCATGTCCTGCGGGCCGGCGATGGTGGCGATCCGGGTCCGGCCGGTCTCCAGCAGGTGCCGGACCGCCATCCGGCCGCCGTTGACGTTGTCGACCTCGACGTACGGCACGCGCACCGGCCCGAGCGGGCGGCCGCCGCACAGCACCGGGATGCCCATCCGGGCCAGCGTGCCGGGCAGCGGGTCGGCGCCGTGCATCGAGGCGATCAGCACGCCGTCGATGTGCCTGGCCAGCGCGTACCGCTCGATGCGGTCGTGGCTGGCCTGCGAGCCCGCGACCATCAGCACGAGCTGCTTGTCCGCGGAGTCGAGCTCCTGGCTGACGCCGCGGATGATGCCGGGGAAGAACTGGTCGTCGGAGAACACCCGGGACGGGCTCTCCGGCAGGATCAGCGCGTACGAGTCGGTGCGCTGGGTGACCAGGCTGCGCGCGGCCTGGTTGGGCACGTACCCCAGCTCGTCGATGGCGCGGCGGACCGCGGTGCGGATCGACTCGGCGACGGTGGGGGAGTCGTTGACGACGCGCGACACGGTGGCCCGGGACACCCCGGCCCGCTGCGCGACCTGTTCGAGGGTCGGCCGGGGCATCGACGCCGCCGCTCAGCCGGTACGCAGGCAGGCCAGCAGCGACTCGTCGCCGCTCACCTCGAGCGTGTCGAACCCGATCCGGCCCCACAGGGCGAGCATGAGATCGCTGGCCGGGCCGGCCGCATGCACGCGGGTGTCCGGGCCGTCCGCGTCGAGCAGGGTGTCCGTGTCGAGCAGGGCGATGCCCTCCCCGCGCAGCCGGACGAACCACTCCTGGCCCTCCTCGGGCGCGGTGAGCTGCACGACGCCGTACCGGTCGGTGGGGCCCTTGCGGCGGCCCGCGGGCAGCCAGCTGTCCAGCACCTCGGTGATGCCGTCGACGGCCAGCCGGTCGTCCAGCGGCTCGGCCATGCCCTGCGACATCTGCATGTCCCAGCGGTGCACGGCGGTCTCATGCGCCATCCGGCGGTGCCAGAAGTCGGCGGTCTTCGCCTGCGGGGCCCAGTTCCAGGCCGGCATGTGCGGGTCGAGGGCGTCGAGCAGCTCCAGCAGGCTCTTGCACTCCTCGTCGAACCAGGTCAGCGTCTCGTCCGCGCCCGGGTAGTCATGCCGGCGGGCGGCCGGGTCGGGCGCGCTGGTGATCCCGCGGCTGGCGAAGCTGCGCACCCAGCGGTACACCCCGCCCAGGTGGTGCACGAGGTTCAGCACGGTCCAGTCCGGACAGGTGGGCACGATCGCGGTCAGTTCGGCCTCGCCCGCCACGGCACGGAACGCGGCCGCGTCGGCGCGCAGCGAGTCCAGCCAGAGTTCCTTGCTGCCGTGAGCTCTCATGGCCTCGTCCTCATCGCGTCTTCCCCACCTGGTCATTCGGGATCAGTGGCGGCACTAGTGTGGTGACGTGTCTGACAATAGTCCCGCCCGCCACGCGCTCGCCGACCTGACCACCCTAGGGCTCGGGGGCCCGGCAGGGCGGCTGGTCACGGCCGAGTCCGCGGACGACATCGTGTCGGCCGTGCAGGAGGCCGCCCGCGCCGACGAGCCGCTGCTGGTCCTCGGCGGGGGCAGCAACGTCGTCATCGGCGACGTCGGCTTCCCCGGCACCGTGCTGCTGATCCGGTCCTCCGGGGTCGAGGTCGTCGACGAGCACGGCGACACCGTGTCGGTGCGCGTAGCCGCGGGTCATCCGTGGGATGACTGCGTCGCTCAGACGGTCGCCGACGGGCTCTCCGGCATGGAGTGCCTGGCCGGCATCCCGGGTGCCACCGGCTCCACGCCGATCCAGAACGTCGGGGCATACGGCCAGGATGTGTCGCAGACGATCGAGTCGGTGACGGTGTACGACCGCACCGAGGGCGAGATCGACGTGTTCACCCCGGCCGACTGCCGCTTCGAGTACCGCAACAGCATGTTCAAGTACAGCGACCGCTGGGTCGTCCTCGACGTCACGTTCCGGTTGCGCCGCGATCGGCTGACCGGCCCGGTGGGGCACGCCGAGCTGGCCCGCGTGCTCGGGGTCGGGGAGAACGACCGGGTGCCGTCGGCCGCGGCCCGGGAGGCCGTGCTGGAGCTGCGCCGGAGCAAGGGCATGGTGCTCGACCCGGGTGACCCGGACACCGACTCGGTCGGCTCGTTCTTCACCAACCCGGTGCTGAGCGCCGCGGCGTACACGGAACTGCGACGGCGGGTCGACGGCGCGGAACCGCCGGCCTGGCCGGGCGCGGACGGGGTGATGAAGGTGAGCGCGGCGTGGCTGATCGAGCGGGCCGGCTTCACCCGCGGCTACACGCGCGGGCCGGTGGCGATCTCGTCCAAGCACATCCTCGCCCTGACGCACCTGGGCGGCGGCACCACCGGTGAGCTGCTGGAACTCGCCGCCGAGATCCGGGACGGGGTGCACGATCGGTTCGGGGTTACGCTGCGCCCGGAGCCGGTCCTGGTCGGCTGCGAACTCTGAGGTCGGTGGCCCGAGCCGAGCGCGAACTCTGAACCTGCGGCGGAGCCGAGACCGGCCCCCCGTGCGGGTCAGTGGTGCGGGCGGCGCCTGCCGCCCGCCAGCCAGCCGAGGCCGCCGCACACGATGAACAGGACGACCAGGCGGATCAGGTCGCCGCGGTTCACTCCGCGGACCGTCGGGCCAGCACGAACGCCACGATCAGCATGACGATGCCGAGCAGCAGCAGCCCGACGCCGAGCAGGAACGGCGGGCTGGCGCGAACGGTGAGCTGCTGGCCGTGCGCCAGCAAGGCGGGAAACTCCCCGATAAGGTTCATAACGGACGTAACGACCTGCACCGCCGGAAGGGATCATCGCTCCCACGGCGGCGCACCGCCGGTCCGGCGTCCGAGGCAGGTCAGCGGGTCGGCCAGGCGACCGTGACCTCGCCGAGCCGCCAGCGGGCCGAGCGGTCCAGGACCGGCCAGCCCGCCGCCTTGAGCCGGGACACCGCATCCAGCCAGCGCTGGCGCGGGCCGAAGACGGCCAGCGGGGCGGCGTGCCGCCAGGCCTCGTCGAGCGTGCGCAGCAAGTCGTACACCGGCTCGCCCGGCACGTTGTGGTGGATCAGCGCCTTGGGTAGGCGCTCGGCGAAGGTCGCCGGGGACTCCAGGGTGGACAGCTTGGCCGCCAGCGTCAGCGTGGCCGGGGTGGACGCGCCCGCGGGCAGCGCCGCCCAGCTGCCGAGGCGGCCCAGCTCGTCGCAGGTGCCCTCGATCAGCCAGCCGCCCGGGGCCAGGTTGCCGGTGATCGTGGTCCAGGCGGCGGGGACGGCGCTCTCGTCGTACTGCCGCAGCACGTTGAAGGCCCGGACCACGACGGGCCGCAGCCCGGCCAGCTCGAACCCGCCCCGCGCGAAGGTCAGCCCCGGCGGGTCCGCGGCGACCTGCGCCGCCGCGACCCGCGCCGGATCGATCTCCAATCCGGTCACCCGCACGTCCGGCCGCACCCGGGCCAGCCGCGCCCGCAACTCCACCGCCGTGATCGGCGTAGCGCCGTACCCGAGGTCCACCACCAGCGGATCGGTCGCGTCGGCCAGCGCGCGAGTGCACCACCAGCCGATCCACCGATCCACCCGCCGCAGCCGGTTCGGATTCGTGGTCCCCCTGGTGATCTCCCCCTGCGGCTTCACCGCCCCCTCCCCTCTGCGTTGATCATGAACTTAAGGACGTGCTGGACGGCGTGTCGCCACCCTGGCGCCGTGATCACCTACGGGCTGCCCGACGATCACGGTGTTGGGGTGGCGGCACGCCGCCGAACACGTCCTTAGGTTCATGATCAACACGGCGGGGGTGTGGCCGCGTGCCGCTAGACGCCGACGCGGTGGACCTTGTGTTGGGCGGCTTGGGCGAGGGGGCGGACGACCATGCGGTCGATGTTGACGTGGTGGGGGAGTTCGGCGCACCAGGTGACGCACTCGGCGATGTCGTCGGCGGTGAGGGGCTCGGCGACACCGGCGTAGACGGAGGCGGCCCGGGCGGCGTCGCCGGCGAATCGGTTGAGGGCGAACTCGTCGGTCTTGACCATGCCGGGGTCGATCTCGACGACGCGGACCGGGTCGCCGCACAGCTCCAGGCGCAGGGTCTCGACCAGGGCGGTCTGGGCGTGCTTGGCCGCCGCGTAGCCGCCGCCGCCCTCGTACACGATGAGCCCGGCGGTGGAGCTGATGGTGACCACGGTGCCCGCGCCGGAGGCGATCAGCGCCGGGAGCAGGGCCTTGGTCAGGCGCAGGGTGCCCAGCACGTTCACGTCGTACATCGCCTGCCAGTCGGCGACGCTCGCGGTGGCCACCGGGTCCGCGCCGACCGCGCCGCCCGCGTTGTTGACCAGCAGGTCCACCCGCTCGACCGTCGCCGCGTACTGGGCGACCGCGTAGTCGTCGGTGACGTCGCAGGTCACGGCAGTGCCGTTGATCTCCTTGGCGAGCGCCTCGACGCGCTCGGTGCGGCGGGCGAGCGCGTGCACGTGGTAGCCCGCGGCGGCCAGGCGTCGGGCGGTGGCGGCGCCGATGCCGCTGGACGCCCCGGAGACAACAGCGATCTTCTGGTACGACATGAGCAGTAATCCTAGGCGGCGTGACGTCCCATCATCCGGGCTGCGACGCGCATCACGCCCCGGGTCGGGAAGACACCCGGCCCGGGCGATGTTGATCGACCTGTGAGCTCTCGTTCCCTCCCCCAGGGGCTGCCCAGGCGGATCGCCACGCTCTCCGTGCACACGTCACCGCTGCACCAACCGGGCACCGGCGACGCGGGCGGGATGAACGTGTACATCGTCGAGGTGTCCAAACGCCTGGCCAAGGCCGGGATCGAGATCGAGGTCCTCACCCGGACCACCGGCGGCGACCTGCCCCCGCGCGCCGAACTCGCGCCCGGGGTGACCGTCCGGCACATCAGCGCCGGCCCGTTCGAGGGCCTGGCCAAGGAGGACCTGCCCGCGCAGTTGTGCGCGTTCACGCACGGCGTGCTCGGCATCGAGGCGGCCCGCCCGCCCGGTCACTACGACCTGGTGGCCTCCCACTACTGGCTGTCCGGCCAGGTCGGCTGGCTGGCCAAGGACCGCTGGGGCGTGCCGCTGGTGCACACCGCGCACACCCTCGCCAAGGTCAAGAACCGGCAGCTCGCCGAGGGCGACCGGGCCGAGCCGATGGGCCGCGTCGTGGGGGAGGAGCAGGTCGTCGAGCAGTCGGACCGGCTCGTCGCGAACACCCCGACCGAGGCCCGCGAGCTGATCGACCTCTACAACGCGCCGCTGGAGCGTGTCGCCGTGGTGGCGCCCGGCGTCGACCTGGAGCGCTTCCGCCCCGGCGACCGGCTCGCCGCCCGCGCGCGCCTGGGCCTGCCGCCATCCGCCAAGATCGTCGCCTTCGTCGGCCGCATCCAGCCGCTGAAGGCCCCCGACGTGCTCATCCGGGCACTGGCCGAGCTGCGCGACCCAGACGCGATCGCGCTGATCGTCGGCGGGCCCAGCGGCTCCGGCCTGGACCGCCCGACCTCGCTGATCGAACTGGCCGAGTCGCTGGGCGTACGCGACCGGGTGCGCTTCCTGCCGCCGCAGTCCGGGGACCGGCTCGCCGACGTGTACCGGGCCGCCGACCTAGTCGCGGTGCCCTCGCACAACGAGTCGTTCGGGCTGGTCGCGCTGGAGGCGCAGGCCTGCGGCACACCCGTCGTCGCGGCCGCCGTCGGCGGCCTCGTCACCGCGGTACGCGACGAGGTCAGCGGCGTGCTCGTCGACGGGCACGGCGCCGCAGACTGGGCCCGGGTGCTCGACCGGCTGCTCGCCGAGCCCGGCCGTCGTGACGAGCTGGCCCTGGGCGCGGTCAAGCACGCGTACGACTTCTCCTGGGACCACACGACCGCCCGGCTGCTCGACGTCTATCGTGAGGCGATGACCGAGCACCGGTCCCGCCGGCAGCTCGAACTCGCCGGCTGCGCCCGGTGGTGACCCGCTAGGAGCCTCATGACCACGGTCGCCGAGGCCTGCGAACTCATCGAGCAGGCCTGCGCCGAGCTGCCCCTGGACCGCACCGGCGAAAACTCGTACGTGGTGACCCTGCCGGGCACGCACAAGCTCAAGACGAACGTGAACCTCATCGTCGGCGAGCACGCGCTGCGCATCGAGGCGTTCGTGGTCCGCCAGCCCGACGAGAACCGCGAGGCCGTCTGGGCCTGGCTGCTGCGCCGCAACGCCAAGCTGTACGGGGTCGCGTTCACCGTCGACGCCGTCGGCGACGTGTACCTGACCGGCCGCCTGCCGCTGGCCGCGGTCAACCCCCAGGAGCTGGACCGGCTGCTCGGCGCGGTGCTGGCCGCCGCCGACGAGTCCTTCGACACGCTACTGGAGCTGGGCTTCAGCACCGCGATCAAGCGCGAGTGGCGCTGGCGGATCAGCCGCGGCGAACCCACCGACAACCTGCGCGCCTTCCGCCACCTCATGCACGACGAGACCGCCGCCGACGACACCGTTCTCGACACCGGGACCGACGTGCTCCCGGAACCCGGCCGGTGAACCCCCGGCGCGCCGACGCGCTCGGCCTGCTCGCCGGAGTGGCGCTCGACGCGGCGTTCGGCGACCCGCGACGGCTGCACCCGGTCGCCGGGTTCGGCAACTTCGCGAAGGTCGTGGAGCGGTACACGTACGCCGACTCGCGGCGGGCCGGGGCCTTGTTCACCACGCTGGCCGTGGGCGTTCCGGTGGCGGCGGCGGTGTTGGCGCACCGGGCGACCCGGCAGCGGCCGGTGCTGCGGGGCGTGCTGACGGCGGCCGGGACCTGGGCCGTGCTCGGCGGGCGCAGCCTGCGCCGCGAGGGCGGGCTGATGGCCGGGGCGCTGGAACGCGGCGACCTGCCCGCGGCCCGCGCCCGCCTGTCCCACCTGTGCGGCCGTGACCCGTCCACCCTGGACGAGCCGGAACTGGCGCGGGCGACGGTCGAGTCGATCGCGGAGAACTCGTCCGACGCGGAGGTCGCGCCGCTGGTCTGGGGCGCGCTGGCCGGGCTGCCCGGCCTGGTCGGCTACCGGGCGGTGAACACGCTGGACGCCATGGTCGGGCACCGGTCGCCGCGCTACGCCCGCTTCGGCACGGCTTCGGCGCGCCTCGACGACGCCGCGAACCTGCTCCCGTCCCGCCTCACCGCCGCGCTGGCCGTGGCCGCCGCGCCGCTGGTGGCGGGCTCGCCCGCGCGTACCGCCCGGACCTGGCGCCGCGATGGTGACGCCCACCCGAGCCCCAACTCCGGGCAGTGCGAGTCCGCTTTCGCCGGAGCCCTCGGCGTACGCCTCGGCGGGACCAACGTCTACTTCGGCCGCTCCGAGACCCGCCCGCACCTCGGCGACGGTCCCGGACCCCTGGCCAGCGACATCCGCCGCGCCGCCACCCTCTCCGCCGCCGTAGGCCTGGCCACCGCCACCCTCGCCGCCCTCACCCGCTTCGGCCGCCCCGGCCGCCCCGACCGCGTCGGGCGCGTCGGGCGAAGGAAGGGCACCTTCTTAACGGAATCCGTAGAGGAAGGGCACCTTCATAATGGTCGCCGTGGCTTGAGCAGCCGGTTCGACTCGTGGTTGCGGTGGGGGCCGGCGGCGGCCGACGGGTCGGCGAGGCCGTCCCGCCCCGCGACGGCCGGTTCCGGATCCGGGACGGGCGGATCTAGAAGATTTCTGGTCGCCAGGGCGACCACAACTCTTCTAGATCCGGAGGCGCGTCGCAGTGTGGCGGCGCGAAACGGGTCGAAACGGTGACGGGCGGCTTCGACCTCGGGCACCATGGCGACGTCGAGGTCGGCCCGGGGCTGATCGACCTGGCCGTGAACGTACGCCAGGCTCCGCTCCCGGACTGGCTCGCCGAACCGATCCGGGACTCGCTACACCACCTCGACGCGTACCCCGACGGCACCGCCGCCCGTGCCGCGATCGCGGCCAGGCACCGCCGGGACCCGGACGAGGTGCTGCTCACCGCCGGTGCGGCGCAGGCGTTCACGCTGCTCGCGCAAGGGTTGCGGGACGCGCGGCGGCCCGTCGTGGTGCACCCGCAGTTCACCGAGCCGGAGGCGGCGCTGCTGGCCGCCGGGCACCGGGTCGACCGGGTGCTGCTGCCCGCGCCGTTCACCCTCGACCCGGACGCCGTGCCGGCCGACGCCGACCTGGTGCTGCTCGGCAATCCCACCAACCCGACCTCGGTCGCCCACCCCGCCGACGCGGTCGCGAGCCTGGCCAGGCCGGGCCGCGTGCTCGTCGTCGACGAGGCGTTCGCCGACACGATCCCCGGCGAGCCGCACTCCCTGGCCGCCCGGCGCGACCTGCCCGGCCTCGTGGTGGTGCGCAGCCTCACCAAGACCTGGGCACTGGCCGGGCTGCGCGTCGGCTACCTGCTGGCGGCACCGGAGTTGGTGCGCCGGCTGGCTGCCGTACAGCCGCTGTGGCCGGTGTCGACGCCCGCGCTCGCCGCGGCGGCCGCCTGCGCCACCGCCTACGCCGTCGCCGCCGAGGAAGACATCGCCCACGAGCTGGCCGCGCGCCGCGAACATCTGCTCAGCGCCCTGCGGCGGCTGCCCGCGGTGGTCGTCGCGGGCACGCCGGCCAGCTCGTTCGTGCTCCTCAAGGTCAACGACGGCTTGGGCGTACGCGGCCGCCTGCGCGACGCGGGCTACGCCGTGCGCCGGGGCGACACCTTCCCGGGGCTGGGCCCGGACTGGCTGCGCGTAGCCGTCCGCGACGAGCCCACCACCGACGCCTTCGTGACCGCCCTGCGCGCAACCGTGGCCTGAACGCCGGCCAGCGGCTGCAAGTCGGCGCTGCTGCAGCGTCGGCCGTTGTGTACTCCTCAAGATCTGTTTTTGTGGACGATAGACGCCCCTATAGGGGCACCCAGCGTCCACAAAAACGGATCTTAGGAGGGGAAGGCCTCGGCTCGAACCGTGAGGGCGGTCCGGTGGGTGGCATCGTCGAACAGAACCAGCGTCGCCCCCTCGACCGTGGTCTCGGCGGAGGACAGCACGTCCAGGGCCTGGCGGATGGCGTCGTCGACCGGCCAGCGGTATACGCCTGACGAGATGAGCGGGAAAGCGACGGTACGCGCGCCCAGCTCGCCGGCCACCCGCAGCGCATTGCGGTAGCAGTCGCGCAGCAGCTCGGACCGGTCCTCGGTGGCGCTGTACACGGGTCCGACGGTGTGCACCACCCAGCGCGCGGGCAGCTTGCCCGCTGTGGTGGCGACGGCCTGGCCGGTGGCGAGCCCTCGGCCGTAGTGGGACGCGCGCAGCGCCCGGCACTCGGCGAGGATCTCCGGCCCGCCCTTGCGGTGGATCGCCCCGTCCACCCCGCCACCGCCGAGCAGTGACGAGTTGGCCGCGTTGACGATGACGTCCACTTCCTGCTGGGTGATATCCCCCTGGATGAGGTTCACCTGCATGACTTGCTCCAAAGATCAGCGGTCGAACTCGCCGGCTTTTGCTCCGGAGAGGAAAGCGGTCCACTCGTCAGCGGTGAAGACGAGGACGGCGCCGTTCGGGTCCTTGCTGTCGCGGACACCGACGGCGACCTCCGCCATCGCGACCTCAACGCATTGGCCGCCGTTGTTGTCGCTGCGGGAACTCTTTCGCCATGTCGCGCGGTCTGCGACTGCCATTTCCAGGCAGTTGCCGGTCTGACCGTCGCTGCGGGTGCTCTTCTTCCAAGTGACGTTCTCGAACACGTCCATCATCCTCGATCAGCGAAGTGCCGGGCGGAGTCCTCCGTGGTCAACGCACCTCCCACCAGTAGTTCGAACGCCTGCCGGTGGATGGCGATGTGCGCTTCGTCTTCAACGTACACGCCCTTGCCGAGGTGATCGAAGTAAACAAGTCCTGGGTCGCCTGGTTCCGGGAAGTCGAGTATGACAACGGGACGCCCGTGCGGTGCGTAGGCGAGCGAGCTGAAGGGGACGAGGCGGAGCTCTATGTTCGGCGATTCGCTCATCCGGGCGAGGTGGGTGAACTGAGCCCGCATCACGTCCGGCGTGCCGACCGTGCAGTGCAGGGCTGCTTCACCCACCACTGCGCGGAGTTTCAGCGGATCATTGCCGGACAGCCGATCCTGGCGCTTGAGGCGTGCGTCCACCATGCGCTCGACGCGTTCTGCGGTTGCGGTGGGATGGGCCTGGCGGACCAGAGCACGGGTGTAATCGGCCGTCTGAAGTAAACCCGGGATCAGCAGCGTCTCAAAGTTGCAGATCGACGAAGCCGCGCTCTCCAGGCCGATGTATAGGTTGAACCATTCCGGCAACTCGTAAGCCTGCCACCAGCCGCGCCGACCGGAGTCGCCCGCGAGCCGCACGAGCAGATCTCGCTCGGCGTGGTCAGTCCCGCCGTATCGATCGAGCAGGAGCTGGACATCGCCGGGGCGAACCGGGGTCAGTCCGCGTTCAAGGCGGCTGATCTTGGCGTCGGAGCTGCCGATGACCGCTGCGGCTTCGATCGTGGTCATCCCTGCCTTGCCGCGCAACTCGCGCAGTCTGTAGCCGACGCGTCGTCGGATGGCGGTCGGACTCATGGGCACGAGGACATTTTGCAGGGAAGATGCACTGTCTGTAAAGGAACAAGGCTCAACCCGTTGCCCCTGCAGATTACATGCGCAAGACTAGGTTAACTATCCACATGCAACAGACGGCGCATCAATTGGTGTGCTGAAAATGCCGGAGGCGGGGCAGTCTGGTTGGTCCCGGCGCGCCCCGCCTCCCCACAACTCCACAAGGAGGTGGTTGATGGCAGTCTACGTGGCCGTCGCCGGGCTCGGCGCGGTCGTTCTCCTGGCCATGCTCGCAGGTTGGGCACTGCGCGGGTATGCGGCGAACTGGTGCGCGCACTGCGGCGGCGCTGTCGGCGCGATCTGCGGTGCGTGCACGCACCGGGTGATGCGCGAGCAGTTCATGCGCACCCCGCCGCCGTCCGTCCGGCACCGGGTCGACGCTGGGGCGGTGTCCGGGTGAGCAGTCCTCCGCAGGGCCACGCCCCGATTCCGGATGACCTGGCGAGACGGTACTGGGAGGCCGTCGTGGTCCACGGTGACGACCCGGCGACCGACATGTGCGTGCACTGTCGGCGCAGCCGTTGCCCCGAGTGGGCGTACGCCGTAGAGCAGCTCATCCTGGCCGACCTACTGGACCGCTGACCGTCGGCGGCGGCCCAAGGTCATCGGACTTGCCCGGCACCTGTGGGTATGCGTTCGCAAGATACGCACAGGTGCCGGGCAAATCGAGCGATCTTGGCGACGGGGTCGATCCAGGTCACTTGCAGGAGTACGTGAACTTCGACGAGCCCTGGACCACGCTCGGCTCCAGGATGCGCAGGGTGGCTTCGGCCTCCCGGCTGCCCTTGCCCTGGAAGCGCCAGAACAGGTGCACCTGCACACTGCGCTCGCCCTTCTTGACGGCCTGCTCCAGCATGCCCGAGGTCTCGCCGTCGTTGCGCAGCCACTCGTACGTGATGAGCCCGGCCTGGCCGTCGGTCTCGATGAGGCCGACCACGTCGACGTTGACGTTGCACTCGGCGGTGACCGGCGGGACGACGGGCGTGACGGTGACCTTGGTGACCTGGACCGCGTTGTTGCGTTCCTGCCACCAGTTCCAGCCGACGTACCCGGCGATGACCAGCAGCGCGACCGTGGTCAGCGCGCTGAAGAACGCGGCGATGCGCTTGCCGATCGTCTTCTTCGGCCGCGCCGGGGCGGCCTGCGCGGCGGCCATCTGCCAGGCGGGCGGCGCGGGCGGCACACCCTGCCCGAAGCGCAGGTTCACGTCCGGCTGCGGCTGGTGCACGGCGGGCGGCGCGGCGCGCCCGACCTGGTACGCGCCGGACTTGCGCTGTTCTTCGGCGGCGCGGTTGCCGAGCCGGGTCGCGCCGTCCGGCGGCACCACGGGCATGACGGCGGTGGGCGGCGCGGTCCGTGGCGTCTGCGGCGGCACCGACGGCGGTCCGGAGTGCGAACCCCCCGCCAGCTGCACGGTCTCCTCGGCACCGGGAGCACCGGCGGGCTGATGACCGGGCGGCGCGGCCCACGGCTGCTGAGGCGGGAACGCCGGAGCCGTCGGCGACCCGGGTGCGGGCGCGGTGGGTGCGCCGGAGACCGGAGGAGCCGAGACCGGGGGAGCCGAGACCGGGGGCGCGGAGACGGGCGGGGCCGAGATGGGCGGAGCCGATACCGGTGGGGCCGATACCGGTGGGGCCGAGACAGGCGCGGCGGAGAGCGGGTGCATCTGCGCGGCGAGCGCCTTCAGCGCGGCGCGGTCGCCGAAGCCGGGTATGCGCTGGGCTGCGGTGCTGAGCGTGGTCAGCGCGGCGGTGAGGCCCGCGCTGCCGCCGACGGCCTCGGCCTGCTGGCCGGCCTGGCGCAGCAGCTGCTGGGTGTCGGCGTCGTGGCAGGCGTCGGCGAGCTGGGCCAGCAACCGGGACCAGCCGGCCGCGTCGTGCCCGGGGCCGGGCGTCGTGCCCAGCACCGCGTGCCCGTATCCGGCCTCGGCGAGCAGCGCCGCGCCACCGGCGCTGACGACCACGCCGTGCGCGTTCAGCTCGCCGTGGGCCAGCTGGCCCTGGTGCAGCTTGAGCAGGGTCTGCGCGGTGTCGGTGGCGATCAGCGCGGCGACGGCGGGCGGCAGGGTCACCCCGGCGGCCAGCGCCTGCGCCACTGTCGGCGACGGTGCCGCGTTGGTGATCAGCCAGCTGTGCCGGCCCTCGGTCACCTGGTCGATGACGTTGAGCAGGCCGGGCACGCGCAGGCGGGCCTGGGCGCCGACCGCGTCGGCGAGCCGCCGCGCGGCGGCCGGGTCGGTCAGACCCCGGTCCTCCATGCGCAGCGCACCGCGCTGCTTGCCCTCCGCTGTGGACACCGTGTGCCACGTGCCGAGCCGTCCGGCCCGCCCCGCATCCAGCAGGGTGTACTTGCCACCGATGGTGTCGGTCACCGCAGCGCGTCCTTCTCAGCCGATGATGCAGTTGGCGTTCTGAATGATGGGTGCAGAGTAGACCTTCGTGGGAATAGCGGGACCGCCCCGCGTGGTCTCGATGGTCACCTGGATCTGGGTGTTGCAGTAGAGCAGGCCGGTCATGTCGACGGTGGTGGAGACCGTCTTGCTGGTCCCGTCGGTGATGCCCTCGACGACATACGTCTTCGGCGAGATGTTGTCGATCGGCTGGTTGTTGTAGTTGATCACGGTGAACCGCAGCGTGTAGCGGTACCGACCGGCGTTCTCGGTGTTGACGATCACCGTGGTGCGGGAGTCCTTGCCCGCCTTGTCCTGGGTGGTGCCGTTGCAGATCCCCTTGACCAGCCAGCACGTGCTCGGGCGGAGGAAGGCCACGATCGGCGCGGCCGGGGTTGCCGGGGAGGTAGACGGCGACGGCGACGGCTTCCTGCTCGGGCTCGGCTCGGGCTCCTCCGACGGGGAGGGCGACGGTTCCGCCGACGGGCTCGGCGAGGGTGAAGGACTGGGCGAGGGTGTCGGCGACTCGCTGGGCAGCGGGGATTCGCCTGCGGTCGCGCTGGGAAGCACGGTCGGGTTGCTCGCCGGGCTCGGCGGCCACAGCGCCGCGGCTCCCGCGCCGCCCAGGACCAGCACCAGCGCGGTGATGCTGGCGGCCGTGGTGAACGCCTTGCGGGACATGCCGAGGATGGTGGTGCCGATCGCGGTGGCGTTGGCCTGCACCGCGGCCAGCGGGAACAGCAGTGCCAGCAGCAGCGCGCGGCGGGCCAGCTTGCTGCGGCCCTCCTCCTCCCACTCGGGCCCGTACCCGGCTCCGGCGACGGCCTCCAGCTCGCGCAGGAACGTCGCGGCGTCCTTGGGGCGCTGCTTGGCGTCCTTGGCCAGGCCGCGCCGCACCAGCCCGCGTACCGCCTCGGGCACCAGCTCCACCGGGACGGGCGCTTGCTCGTGCTGGCGGCGCAGGCCCTGGATGTCGCCGGGGGCGCGGAACGGCGGCTGCCCGGCCAGGCACTCGAAGAACGTGGCGGTGGCCGCGTAGATGTCGGTGGACGGGCTGGCGGGGGCGCCGGCCCACTGCTCGGGGGCCATGTACGAGGGCGTGCCCGCGAGCGGGCCCTGGCGGCCGCTGCGCGCGGCGATGCCGAAGTCGGCCAGCTTGCTCTGGCCCTCGCCGTTGACGAGCACGTTCTCGGGCTTGTAGTCGCGGTGCACGACCCCGCGGTCGTGGGCGGCGGCCAGGCCGAGCAGCGAGCCCTTGAGCACCACCAGGGCGGCCTCGGGCTCGGTAGGGCCCTGCTCGCGCAGGATCGCACGCAGCGCGACGCCGTCGACCAGCTCCATCACGATCGCCGCGCCGCCGGGCGCTTCGATGTACTCGTACAGCCGCGCGACCTGCGGCGACTCCACCTCGGACATGACCCGGGCCTCGGCCCGGAACGCGCGGATGAAGTTCTCGTCGTCGCGCAGGTGCTCGGCCAGGTACTTGATGGCGACCTTGACCTGGGTCGCCTCGTGCTCGGCGAGCACCACCAGCCCGGACGCGCCGCGGCCCAGCTCGCGGATCTCAACATATCCGGGCACAGTCCACATGTTCGGCTGACTCATGCCGTCACCTCCGCGGTCGCGGCCTTGCGGGACTTGATGAAGCCGGTCAGCTTGCGGAACAGCCGGTACCAGATCGGGAACATGATCAGGCCGATGCCCAGGGCGATGACCAGCACGTCGATGCCGGGCGGCAGGTACTCCTCGACGAGCCCGCCGAGCCGGTCGCGCCAGGCCAGGAAGCCCAGCAGGACGAACAGGCCGGTGCCGACGACGGCGGTGAAGCCGTACGCCGCCATGCCTATCTGCTTGATGCCGGGTTTGCGGCCGGCCTTGATGTCGGACCAGATGCCCTTGGTGAAGTATGCCGAGGCCTCCTCGCGCAGGCGCGGCAGGCGCAGCCCGTCCGCGAGCGCCTGGTAGCCGTCCAGCGGCATCAGCGGGTTGAGGTTGTACAGCGTGTTCAGGTAGAGGCCGAAGGCGAGCTGGTAGGCGATGCCGGACACCTGCGGCGCGGGCACCCAGGCGGCGACCGCGGCGAGCATCCCGGCGATGGCCGCGGTGGACAGCGGCCCGGACAGCGTCACCACGATGCGCGACCAGCGGCTGCCGAACCACATGTCCGAGGTGTCCACGAAGGCGAACGGCATGCCCATCATCAGCATGAAGCCGCCCCGGGTGACGGTGCGGCCGTAGGACTTCACCGCCAGCGCGTGCGCCGACTCGTGCACTATCAGCGCGAACAGGTAGCCGGCGGCGATGATCACCGCGCCCCGGATGCCCGCGCCGTTGATGTCGAACAGGTTCTGGCTGCCGCTCGCCACGGTCATCGCGTAGATGCCGCCGACGATGCAGAACCAGAGCCCGGCCACGCCGGTACGGGTGAAGAAGCGCCAGCCGAACGACCGGTACATCTTCGTGAACACCCCGTCCAGGCCCTTGACCGAGACCTCCGTGCGCAGCAGCAGCTTCAGCACCGCCTGCCCGAACCGCTTGAGCAGCGGGGGCTTCTCGGCCTCGCGCTGGCCGTGCACGCCGCGCACCAGTTCCAGCGCCGCGAACGTGCGCAGCGTGCGCTCGATGCGGGGCAGCGCCAGCTCGCCATAACGCTGGGCGTACGCGAAGAGCAGGTCGCGGACGGTGTTCTCGCCGTCGAGCTGGTGCCACAGGAACACGTCGCGTTCGTCGAGCTGCAAGTACTGCCCGGTGCGGGTGTTGCGCAGCACCCACTGCTGGTCGCCGCGCATGTCCGGCACCTGCTTGAGGGCCCAGCCGCTGCGCCGCCGCGGCCGGGCCGTCAGCGGGCCGGTGGCCGTCGGCGCGGTCTCCGGCTGGCCGGCCGGGAGCAGGATGCTGTGCTCGACGCCGCGCACCATCGTCTTGGAGCCGATCGCCGCCGAGCGCGGCTGCGCGAATCGCAGCGGTATGTCGCCGATGTGCAGTTCGGACTCGTCGGGCAGCGGGGCCCAGTCGCCGTGGAAGGTGCGCCGGCCGATCGTGGTGCCGTTGAACGAGTTGAGGTCCTCCAGGTGGAAGCCCTCGGCGTTGCGGACGACCCGAGCGTGGTGGCGCGAGACGCTGGCGTCGTCGAGCACGATGTCGTTGTCGGGGGCCCGGCCGATCGTGGTGTGCGGCTTGACCAGCGGGTGCACCCGCTCACCTGCGGCGTCGTGCCAGCGCAGCTCCGGCGCCGCGTAGGACTCCACCACAGCGCCCTTGCGGAGAGTGCCGCAGTGCAGGCAGTAGGGGTAGTCCCGCCGCAGGTGCACATGGCAGGCGTGGCACAACATCGTTCGGCCTTTCCAGGGGTCTTTCCGGGGTATGGAGCTGTGCGGCGAGCCGAATCATAGGCGTCCGAACGGCCGCACGCTCTCGGCTGACTGCTTTACGACGGTGATCCGTTCAGGCGGTTCGTCTATGTGTGGAGCGGCTGCCGGGCAGCAGAGGTGCGACGGGGGCGCACACCCCTGCTGCCCGGTGTCTGGTGCGGATGGTCAGGCGGTCGCCGAGGCTTGCGTACCGTCCTCGTCGGACTTGAAGACCTTGCCCGCCACCGCGCCGGCGACGCCGCCCGCGACCGCGCCCGCGGCCAGGCCGGCCCCGCCGATGAGCAGCTCCTCGGTGCCGATGCCGTCCGAGCTGTCGCTCGCGGCGGCCGCCGGATCGGCCGGCACGGCCGGTGCGGCCGAGCCCGGCTGGGCCGGGTCGGCGGTGCCCGGGGTCGCGGTCGGGTCGCCGGACTGCACGACCACCACGACCGGGCCGGACTCCTCGACCGGCGCGGGCACCGGGTCCGCGGCGGGCGCGGGGGCCGGAGCGGGGTCGGGCGCGGGAGCCGGTTCCGGTGCCGGGGCAGGCTCGGGGGCGGGCTCCGGCGCGGGCGCGGGCTCGGCGGGTTCCGCCGGTTCCGCGGGCTCGGCCGGTTCCGCGGGCTCGGCCGGTTCCGGGTCGGGGTCGGCCGGGAAAAGGTCGAGGTCCGGGGGCAGATGGATGGGCGGGATCCACGGGCCCGGCGGCTCCGGCTCGGGGTCCGGGTCCAGCGGCGGGAAGTCGAAGTCCGGGGGCAGGTGGATCGGCGGGATCCACGGACCCGGGTCGGGGTCCGGGGTCAGCGGGGGCAGCTCGAAGTCCGGCGGAAGGTGGATGATCGGCGGCACCAGCGGCTCGGGGTCCGGGTCGGGAGTCAGCGGCGGCAGCTCGAAGTCCGGCGGCAGCTCGATGATCGGCGGCACGATCGGGTCCGGCTCGGGGTCCGGCACCAGGGGCGGCAGCTCCAGGTCCGGCGGCAGCTTGATCGGCGGAATGAGCGGCTCCGGCTCCGGGTCCGGCTCCAGCGGCGTGAGTTCGAGGTCCGGGGGCAGGTGGATGGCGTCGGGCAGCGGCAGCGGGGGCGGCGGCAGCGGCTCGTCCTCGGGCTCCGGGGTGAGGTCCTCGGGGGCGATCGGGATCAGGTCGACCGGGGTGAGCGGCGGAGGCGGGGGCATCGGGTCGTCCGGGGGCTCCGGCAGGTCCGGCAGCTCGGGTATGGCCGGCGTCAGGTCGGCGGGTGAAATCAGGCTGCCGAGGCCGCCGGTGCCGATGCCGGACTTGGACAGGCGTACGCCGAGCGCGGTGGGCCCGGCGCCGGCCGAGGCGTCGGCGAGCCCGCGCAGCTGGTCGGTCTCGTCAGGGGCGAGGCCGTACTGCGCGGCGACGGCGTCCGGGTTGGCCCGTGCGTGCCGGGCGAACTCCGGGTCCACCGCCATCCTGGCGATGAGATCGCGGAACTGGGACATCGGAGGCTCCCTTTCGGTGGGAGGGGGGCGTTCGGGGCGGGGGCGTTGCGAGGTGACTTCACGCTAGGTCCGCTAGGGGACTGCGCACATCGCGGCGAGTACGTAACTTCTGCACCGGGGGTGCCTGCGTACCGACCCGGAGAGGGGAGGCGTCGTGGACCGACGAGAGGCCGCCGAGCTGCTGCGGGAGCGCACCGGCCGCTCCGTCGCGCCCCGCCTCGTGGAGCAGTTGCTGCGGCGTACCGACGCGGACCCGACAGTGCTGGCGGCGATCGCCGACCAGGTCGACACCGACGGGGACGGGCTGCACCGGCTGCCGCTGCGCTGGCCCGACGAGCTGGCCGAGCCGGTGCGGGCAGCGCTGCGCTCGCTGACGCCGCAGGCCCGCGAGACGGTGACCGCGGCCGCCGTGATCGGACGCGAGTTCGACCTGGCCATCCTGGAGGGCGCCTGCCCCGACGTCGACGTCCTGAGCGGCCTGGACGACGCCGCCGAAGCCGGGCTGGTCCGCGAGCAGGGCCCTCAGGTGTACGGCTTCGTGCGCGCGCTGGACCGCGAGGTCTGCTACGACACGCTCGGCGCACGGGCTCGCGCGGCGCTGCACGAGCGCGTCGCGGCGGTGCTGACCAGGCTCGGCGCACTCGGCGGGACCCGGGCGGCGACCCTGCCGGAGCTGGCGCACCACACCGCCGAGGCGGCGGCGCTGGGCGGGGCCGCCCGACTGGACGCCGCCGTGGCCGCCTCGGCCACCGCTGCGGCCGCCGCCGACGAGGAGGGCGCCTACGACCTGGCCGCGGGCTACTACGCGCAGGCCGCGCTGTTCGCGGGCCGGGCCGGGTGGACTCCGGCGCAGGCCGGACGGCTGCTCGCCGCCTCCGGCACGGCGCGGCTGCGCGGGGCGGGCAGCATTGCAGCCCGCGAGGCGGGCCGGGCTTCGCTGACCGGCGCGTTGCGGCTGGGCCTACGCGCGGGCGACGTCGGCCTGATCGCGGCGGCCGCGCTGGGCCTGGGCCCCCGCCCGAGCGCGGGCGCGCTGGCCGGAGCCGGGATGGTGCGGGCAGGAACGGGTTCGCCTGCGACTGCGGGCACGTCGGGCGCGGTGGGGGGCGGGGGACCGGGTTCGGTGCCGGTGGACGTGGTGCGGGTCGGCGTTCTGCGGGACGCCTGTGCGGCGCTGCCCGCTGCGGGGTTGCCGCCCGAGCAGCACTCGGCGGCGGCGCGGCTCATGGCCCGGCTGGCCGACGAGCTGGGGGAGGCTGAGCTGGCGCGGCGGGCGCTGGACCTGGCCCGCGCGGGCGGGGACCCACGGGCGGTCGCGGAGGCGCTGCTGGTCGTGGGCGACCGGCTGGACCAGGTGGTACGCGAGGCCGCCGCGCTGGGCGACGCCGAGCTGCAGGCCAGGGCATACGACCTGGCGGCGGCCGACGCGCTTCGGCGGGGCGACAAGGCCCGCGCGGCGGCGCTGCTGGCCCAGACGGCGGCGCTCGGCGAGGGCCGCCCCACGGCGCTGGTGCGCTGGTACGCGCTGCGGGCCGCAGCCGAGCTGGCCGCCCTGCGCGGCCGTCCTGACCCGGCGGCGGCCGACCGGGCGCTGGCCGCCGGCCGGCTCGTCGACCCGGCCGCGGCCGAGGTGGCGGACCGGGCGTTGCGGGACTGGTCCGGCGCGGACACCGGGCCGGGCGGGTTGACCGCCCGCGAGCGCGAGGTGCTTGCCTGGGCCCTGCGCGGCGCGCCCGCCAAGGAGATCGCGAGCGCCCTCGTGCTCGGCGAGCGGACCGTGGAGACCCACCTGGCCAGCATCTACCGCAAGCTCGGGGTACGGACCCGGATCGAGTTGATCAAGAAATGGGGAGACGGTAGCCCACCGTAGAGGCGACGGTTACCAAGTGTGACGAATGAGATTCGCAAATGACTGGACGGCCACTTGACCAGCGGCGTAGCGTCTCTTTCAAGCGCATCGCTCGATGAAACCCGGGGGATGGCCCAGCTGATCATTTATCGGTTGTGGCGCCGAGCGGATGCGCCGGGGGATGGGTGGCACCACGCCGTTGGGGGACGGCCGCCACCTGAGACCGGTCGGCCGGCCGGCGACGCTAACGGGGGTGAGCGTCGCCGCCGGCCACCGGCACATCCAGCCCCGCGACCCCTTCAAGATCGCCCGACTTGCCTGGCACGTGTGCGTATGTTGAGCGCGAATACGCCCATGTGCCAGGCAAGTTCGACGATCATGCGGCCGCGCGGTGGCGGGTCAGCGGCCCTGGTTGGCGACGGCGGCGGCGGCTTCGGCGGCCGCGGCGGGGTCGAGGTAGGTGCCGCCCTTGGTGATCGGGCGAAGGTTCTCGTCGAGGTCGTAGCGCAGCGGGATGCCCGTCGGGATGTTCAGGGCGGCGATGGCCTCGTCGGAGATGCCGTCCAGGTGCTTGACCAGGGCGCGCAGCGAGTTGCCGTGGGCCACCACGAGCACCGTGCGGCCCGTGCGCAGGTCCGGGATGATCGCGTCGTACCAGTACGGCAGCATCCGGCCGACGACGTCCTTGAGGCACTCCGTGCGCGGCTTCAGCTCGTCCGGGAGCTGCGCGTAGCGCGGGTCGGCCACCTGCGAGAACTCGTCGTCGTCGGCGATCGGCGGCGGCGGGGTGTCGTACGAGCGGCGCCAGAGCATGAACTGCTCCTCGCCGTACGTGTCGAGGGTCTGCTTCTTGTCCTTGCCCTGCAGCGCGCCGTAGTGGCGCTCGTTGAGCCGCCAGCTGCGCGACACCGGGATCCAGGACCGGTCCGCGGCGCCGAGCGCGATCTCGGAGGTCCGGATGGCGCGCTTGAGCACGCTGGTGTGCACCACGTCGGGCAGCAGTGCGTGTTCCTTGAGCAGCTCGCCGCCGCGGCGCGCCTCGGCCTCGCCCTGGGCGTTCAGGTCCACGTCGACCCAGCCGGTGAAGAGGTTCTTGGCGTTCCATTCGCTGTAGCCGTGCCGCAGCAGCACCAGTGTTCCAACCATGCCCGCCATCTTTCCCGATGGGCGTCAAGGGCCTGTGACCAGCCCCACGTGACGACCACCACGTGATATCCGAGGTGACTTCCGTCGTGTCCGCGCCCTAGGTTGTAAGGCACCGAGTGGGGTTGCGAGCATTACAGGGGTGCGGTGTGCGGGGCTGGTTGGCGCAGACGGCGGGCGGACTGCCGAAGATCTTCTGGTATCTGTGGACCGGCACCCTGATCAACCGAACCGGCGCGTTCGTGATGCTGTATCTCGAGATCCACATGGTGGTCGAGTACGGCTTCTCGCCGACCTTCGCCGGTCTCGTGCTCGGCCTGTTCGGCGGCGGCATGGCGCTCGGCTCGCTGGCCGGCGGCGTGCTGGCCGACCGTTGGGGCCGCCGCTCCTCGCTGCTGCTGTCCAACGTCGCTCTCGCGGCGACCGCGGTGGTGCTCGGCTTCGTGTTCCAGCCGGTCGCGGTCGCCGCGCTGGCCGCGGTGTACGGCTTCTGGAACGGGCTGGGGCGTCCCGCCTTCTCGGCGACCATGGTCGACGTGCTCGGCCCGAGCCTGCGCATGCGCGGCATGAACCTCAACTACTGGGCCATCAACCTGGGCTTCTCGTGTGCCGCGGTGCTGGCCGGCGTGCTGGCGCGCACCCCGCACCTGACCGTGTTCCTGCTCAACGCGGCGGCCCAGCTGACCATGGCCGCGATCGTGTTCTGGCGGGTGCCGGAGACCCAGCCGGTCAAGGCCGCGCTGCCGGGCACGGGCGGTCGGGCGCGGGCCGCGGCCGTACGCGTGCCGGTCGAGGGCAGCATCGCGACGGTGCTGCGCGACCGGGTCTTCATGACCTTCGTGCTGCTCAACCTCGGACTCTGGATCATCATCGAGTCCTGCAAGCTGATCCCCATCGCGATGCACCAGCGGGGCATGGACGCGGCCGACTACGGCACGGTCATCGCCGTCAACGGCATCATGATCGTCGCCTTCCAGTTGTTCGTGCCCAAGCTCCTGGCGGGCCGCAACCGCAGCCGGGTGCTGGCGCTGTCGGCGCTGCTCGTCGGCTTCGGCATGGGTGCGACCGCGATCGCCGGCACGGTGCCCATGCTGATGCTGACCGTCGTCGTGTGGACCGCGGGCGAGATGCTGAACGCCCCGGTCAACGGCACGCTGATCGCCGACCTGTCCCAGCCCGCGATGCGGGGGCGCTACCAGGGCGTCGCCTCGATGGGTTTCACCGCCGCCAACTTCGTCGCCCCGGTCGCCGGTGGCGCGCTGCTCCAGTACGCCCCGCCCGCCACGCTGTGGCTGGTGCTGGCCCTGCTGGGCGTCGTCGTCGCGGTCGGTCAGCTGCTCAGCGGCCCGGTCCGCGAGCGCCGCGCCCGCGCCCTGGCCGAGCCCAAGCCGACCGTGGAAGGAGCGGACCTTGCCCCCGTCGCCGCGTGAGTCCGACCGCCCGGGTGGGGTGCGGCGCTGGTTCGCCGAGACCGTGGGCGGGCTGCCCGCCACGTACTGGTACCTGTGGACCGGGTCGCTGATCAACCGGGCCGGCGGCTTCGTCATCGTCTACCTGACGATCTACCTGACCACCGTGCAGGGCTTCTCGCCGTCGCAATCCGGCCTGGTGTTGGGGTTGTGGGCGGCGGGTGGCGCGATCGGCACCATGGCGGGCGGCGTGGCGGCCGACCGGATCGGGCGGCGGATCACCCTGCTCGTGGCGCACCTGGGCGGCGTGGTGCTGCTGGTGTCGTTGGCCTTCGCCCAGGGTTTCTGGATGATCGCGCCGCTGACGTTCCTGTTCGGGCTCGTCGGCGAGGCGTCGCGACCGGCCTTCCAGGCGCTCATGGTGGACGTGGTGCCCGAGAAGGACCGGCTGCGCGCGTTCACGCTCAACTACTGGGCCGTCAACGTGGGCTTCGCCGTGGCGGCGACGCTGGCCGGGCTGGCCGCCGCGGCCGACCCGAAGCTGATCTTCCTGGTGGACGCCGCGACCGCGCTCGCGCCGTTCCTGTTCATCCTGCTCAAGGTGCGCGAGCCGAAGCGGGAGCGGCCCGCGGCGGCACCGCACGCACCGGTCGAGCGGGCGGGTATCGGCACGGTGCTGCGCGACCGGGTGTTCCTCGGCTTCGTCGCGGTGAACCTGCTGATCTCGTTCGTGTTCATGCAGCACCTGTCCACGCTGCCCATCGCGATGACCGGCGACGGCATCCCCGCGCAGCAGTACGGCCTGGTCATCGCGCTCAATGGCGTGCTCATCGTGGCCGGGCAGCTGTTCATCCCCAAACTGATCAGGTCGTACGACCGCTCGCGGGTGCTCGCCGTGGCGGCGCTGATCATCGGGGTCGGTTTCGGGCTGACCGCGTTCGCCGACTCGGCCGCGTTCTACGCGCTGACCGTGCTGATCTGGACGGTCGGCGAGATGCTGAACTCCCCGTCGAACTCGACGCTGACCGCCGCGCTGTCGCCGGCCGCGATGCGGGGTCGTTACCAGGGTGTGATGTCGCTGTCCTGGTCGGTGGCCGGATTCGCCGCCCCGGTGCTCGGCGGGTACGTGCAGCAGCACCTCGGGGACGAGGCGCTGTGGCTGGGCTGCGGTGTGATCGCTATCGTCGCGGCGGCCGGTCAGCTCTGGTCGGGCCCGGCCCGCGAGCGGCGGGCCGAGGCGCTCCAGGCGGTGTGAGGACGGGTATGCGGTTCGTACGGGAGTCGGTGAGCGGGCTGCCGCGCACCTTCTGGATGCTCTTCTCGGCGATGCTCGTCAACCGGGTGGGCGCGTTCGGCATGCTGCTGCTCCCGATCTACCTGACCACCGCGCGCGGCGCGTCCGTCGCCGTCGCCGGCCTCGTGGTCGGCGCGTACGGAGCCGGTGGCGCGGGCGGCACCCTGCTGGGCGGGGTGCTGGCCGACCGGTGGGGCCGCAAGGCGACGTACCTCGCGGGCACGACCACGGCCGCGGCGCTGATGGTCGGGCTCGGCCTGGCCCGGCCGATCTGGCTCATCGCGGTGCTGGCCGCCGCCGTCGGCCTGGCGCACTCGCTGCCCGGCCCGGCCACCGTCGCCGCCATCGTCGACGTGCTGCCCGAGGCCGACCGTTCGCGGGCCTTCAACCTGCAGTTCTGGGCGTTCAACATGGGCGGTGCGATCGCCGCGGCGCTGGCCGGGGTGATCGCCGAGTTCAGTTTCCTCGCCCTGTTCCTCATCGACGCGGGCATGACCGCGGTGACCGCACTGCTGGTCTGGCGGCTGGTGCCCGAGACCCTGCGCCGCGAACGCGTCGCGACCGGTCCGGCCGCCGCCCGTCCCGTCATAGACGTTGGCCTATCACATGGAAAATCAGGCGGCCCCAGTCGACGTGATAGGCCAACGTCGATGTTCTGGCGGCTGCGGATCGGCCGAGCGCGGACTGTGGATCGGTTCGGTGAGCGGGGTGGGCTCGGGGTTGTGGTGCGGGATCGGGTGTTTCTGACCTTCGTCGGGCTGACCTTCCTGCTGGCCCTGCTCACCGTGCAGGGGCAGTCGATCCTGCAGTTGGCGATGGAGGGCGACGGGCTGCGCCCGTCCGCGTACGGACTGGTCGTCTCGCTGGGCGGGGCGATGATCGTGGTGGGGCAGCTGTTCGTGCCGCGGCTGATCGGGGCACGCCGGCACGCGGTCGTGCTGGCGGCGGCGTTCGCGCTGCTCGCGCTGGGATACAGCACGGTCTTCCTGGCCGACCGGCTCTGGGTTTACGTGGCCGCGGCTTCGGTGTGGACGATCGGCCAGATGCTGGCCGCACCACCGAACGCCTCGATCATCGCGGAGCTGGCCCCGACCGCGTTGCGTGGTCGCTACCAGGGCGTCTTCTTCCTGGTGTTCCCGGCGGCCGGGTTCGTCGCGCCGTCGGTGGGCGGCTGGAGCCTGCAGCACCTCGGCCCGTGGCACTGGCTGGTGTGCGGCGCGGTGGGTCTGCTGGGCGCGGCGGGTCACCTGTGGACGGCCCGCCGGCGCGAGGCGCGGGCCGCGTCGATCCGGGCGGCGGAGATCGCCCCACAAGAGACGGTCGAGCCCGCTTTCGCCTGATCGGCATGGGATCGCGACGCACCGTCGGCGTGAGCCGCAGTCGCGTGATAACCGGGTGACATCGACTCCACCGAATGGCCGATCGTGCGCTCATCCTATCGAAGGATGTCGCAAAGTAACGGTTTGAAAACGACCGACGTGACTGTTGACACAGCGCCAAATTAAGTAAGAATTCTTTCCACATACAGTTAACACTCCTTCCTAAAAGAGGTTGACGAACGTGGAACGAGGCGCGTACCCGACGGCCGGCACGGACAGCGTGCTCGCCCGTTTGCGCGCCAAGCTTCCCGAGTTCACGGGCGCTCTGCGGCGGGTCGCCGAACAGGTGCTCACCGATCCCTCCGGCGCCTCGCGCGCCACCATCGTCGAACTCGCCGAGCGCTCGCACACCTCGCCCGCCACCATCACCCGGTTCTGCCGGGCGGTCGGCTTCGAGGGATACGCCGATCTGCGGCTGGCCATCGCGGGGGAGACCGGCCGCGCCGCCCGCTCCGCGGGCTGGGTCGTCGACATCGGACGCGAGATCGAGCCGGGCGACCCGCTGGAGCGCGTGCTCGGCCAGATCATGGCGGCCGACACCCGGGCCATGCAGGACACCGCCGCGATGACCGACCTGGTCGAGGTCGAGCGCGCCGCCGACGCCATCGCCGCCGCCGACCGCGTCGACATCTACGGGGCCTCCGGCTCCGCCCTGGTCGGCGCGGAGATGCAGTTCTCGTTGCACCGCATCGGCATCGCCGCCTGGTCCTGGCCCGACGTGCACAACGGCCTGGCCAGCGCCGCGCTGCTGAGCGCCGGTGACGTCGCGCTGGGCATCTCGCACTCCGGCCAGACCCGGGAGACCATCGAGATGGTCGCCGAGGCCGGCAGCCGCGGCGCGATCACGGTCGCGCTCACCAGCTTCCCCCGCTCGCCGCTGGCCGACGTCGCCGACGTCGTGCTCACCACGGCGACGCAGGCCACCACGTTCCGGCCGGATTCGCTCTCGGCCCGGCACCCACAGCTGGTCGTGCTCGACCTGCTGTACATCGCCGTCGCGCAGCGCACCCACGAGCGTGCGCACGCGGCGTTCCAGCGCACCGCCCAGGCGGTCGCCGGCCACCGCCTCCGGGAGGTGGTGTGAGCGATGTCCACCCGCACGGCCCCGGGCCGTCACATGAACTCCGGCGCATCTGTGCCGGTAGACGCGGCGACGTCGAACGACGCACCGCTGCGGTATCTGGTCACGCCTCGCGGCGTGACGTTTCCCGGTCTCCCCGGGGAAGCGCAACCCCAGATCGAAGTGCAGCGACGCGCCGGATGGGCCCGACGCGCCGCGATATCTCGTACGAGGAGATTGTCATGACCGTAACCCCCGACAGCCCGTCGGAGCTGAACCGCCGCACCGTGTTGCGCCGGGCCGCTGCCGCCGGTCTGCTCGCCGCCCCCGCCATCAGCGCCCTGGCCGCGTGCGCCAGCGAGGACGGCGACGGTGGCACCACCGGCGAGAAGACCGAGGCCAACCCGTTCGGCGTCGGTGACAAGCAGCCGCTGGAGGTCGCGTTCTTCAACGGCGGCTTCGGCGAGGACTACGCCAAGTTCGACGTGGCCGCCTACGAGGCCAAGTGGCCGGGCAGCAAGGTCGACCTGAAGTTCTCCAAGCTGATCCTCACCGACTACCAGCCGCGCTTCTACGGCGGCAACCCGCCGGACCTGCTGAACAACTCGTCCCCCGAGACCATCCCGGTCGGCCCGGTCATCCAGGGCAACCAGCTGCGCGACCTCACCGAGCTGCTCGACGCGCCCAGCTACGACGACCCGAAGGTCAAGGTCAAGGACACCCTGGTCGCCGGCACGGTCGAGTCGGGCCTGTTCAACGGCAAGCCGTACACCCTGAACTACGCGTACTCGATCTATGGCATGTGGTACGACGAGACGCTGTTCGCCACCAAGGGCTACACCGTGCCGAAGAACTGGGACGAGTTCGCGGCGCTGGCGGAGAAGGCGAAGGCCGACAAGATCGCGGCCTTCACGTTCCAGGGAGTCCACCCCTGGTACATCTTCAACGTGGTGAACGAGTTCATCTGGATGGCCGGTGGCCTCGACGCCTTCATGAAGATCGACAACCTTGAGCCGAACGCGTGGAAGCAGGACGCGGTCAAGCTGACCGCCGAGCGCCTCGCCGAGATGGCCGCCAAGGGCTGGGTGCAGGCCGGCGCCTCCGGTCTGGACCACACCACCACGCAGCAGGCCGTGCTCGACGGAAAGGCCCTGTTCATCTGGTGCGGCTCGTGGCTCGAGGGCGAGATGGCCAAGACCATCCCGGCCGGGGTCAAGCTGGCCGTGGCTCCGCCGTGGAACATCTCCGCTTCGGACAAGAGCAAGTACGGCACCGTGCACGCGGCGCCGGGCGAGGGCTTCATCGTCCCGAGCCGGAGCAAGAACCCGGCCGGCGGCCTGGAGTTCCTGCGCATGATGCTGGGCAAGGAGCAGGCGCGCAAGTTCGCCGAGCTCACCAAGTCCCTGCCGGTCGTCAAGGGCGCCGCCGACGGCCTGACCATCTCCAACGCCCTGACGTCCGCCTCGAAGGTGGCCGCGGCCGCGCCCGAGGTCATCAGCTGGCGCTACGAGGGCTGGTACGCCCCGCTGGTGACGGCCGTGGGCAACGCTGCCACCGACCTGCTGGCGGGCAAGTCCACGCCGGACGCCTTCATGGCCGCCGTGCAGAAGGTCGCCGACGAGGTGGCCAAGGACGAGAAGATCGTCAAGCAGAAGCGCACCGCCTGATCGTCCGGTGATCGGGTCTCCCGATCACGGGTGGGGCCGGCCCGGCCGGCCCCACCCCCGCGGAACGCGGCTCACCTGGTCTGTGGCTGCCCCGGCAACCCGCCCGTTCCCCTCGCAGCTGTCAGCAAAGGAACTTGATCATGCGGAACGGCAGAGCGCCTTTCATTGCAGGATTCCTCTTCGCCCCGGTCCTGCTCTACGTGGTGTACGTCCTCATCCCCTACGTGCGTACGGCCTACTTCTCGCTGACCGACTTCAACGGGTTCAGCCCCGAGTACGGCTTCGTAGGCCTCGGCAACTACCTGGAACTCCTCAAGGACGAGGTCTACCTGCGCGCGATCGGCCACAACGCGGTCGTGCTCACGGTGTTCCCCATCGTGACGATCCTGCTGGCGCTGTTCTTCGCCTTCATGCTCAACGTCGGCGGCCGGGGCGACAAGGCCGGTATCCGGGGCGTGCGCGGCTCGTCGCTGTACAAGTTCATCTTCTTCTTCCCGCAGGTGCTGTCGATCGCCATCGTCGCGGTGATCTGGCGCCGCGTGTTCCAGAGCAACGACGGCGGCATGATCAACGCCGTGCTGATGTCGCTCGGCCTGGTCGACGAGGACAAGCCGCTGCTGTTCCTCGCCGAATCCGACTCGGTGATCCCCCCGATCCACCTCGGCGCGTTCACGCTCGATGCGCCCGTGGTGCTGATCTGCCTCATCGGCGTCGCGATCTGGGGCGGCGTGGGCTTCTACCTGGTGCTCTTCTCGGCGGCCATGCAGTCGATCCCGAAGGACATCTACGAGGCCGCCACCCTCGACGGCGCGACCCGCGTGCAGACCTTCTTCCGCGTGACGCTGCCGCTGCTGCGCGAGCACGTCTCCGTCGCCTGGATCTACCTCGGCATCGCCGCACTCGACTTCTACGCGCTGGTCATCGGCCTCACCCCGGGAGCCGGCGGTGGCGGCCCGAACAACGCCAGCGAGGTCATGAGCTCGTGGATGCTCACCAGCGCCTTCCGCAGCAGCCGCTACGACGGCTTCGCGTTCGCCTGCGCGATGGGCATGTCCATCGCCCTGCTGACGATGCTGCTGGCCGGTGTGCAGTTCCGGCTCACCCGCAGCCGCGACAAGCTTGAGTTCTGAGAGGTATACGAGATGGCCACCACCGTTACCGCAGACGCCCCCGCCGCGGCCGCGCCCCCCGCGCCGCCCGCCGCGCCGGTCAAGCAGCGTGAGGGATACGCCGCCAACGCCTTCGCCCACATCTTCCTCGCGGTCTGGGGCCTGCTGGTCACCATCCCGCTGATCTGGGCGGTGATCCAGTCGTTCAAGACCGACGACGAGATCATCCACGACCCGCTCGGCCTGCCCGAGCAGTGGCTCTTCGGCGCCTTCGGCCGCGCCTGGACCAAGGGCAACATCGGCGAGTTCTTCCTGAACACGATCATCGTGCTGCTCGGCAGCGTGACGCTGACCATGCTGTTCGGCGCGATGGCGGCGTACGTGCTCGCGCGCTACCCGTTCCGGGGCAACCGGGCCGTGTACTGGATGTTTGTCGCCGGGCTGACGCTGCCCATCTACCTGGGCATCCTGCCGCTGTTCCTGCTGGTGCAGGACATGTCGAAGGCGCTTGGCCTGGAAGAGGTCATCGGGCTGAACACGCACCTGGGGCTGATTCTGGTGTACGTGGCGTACTCCATGCCCTTCACGGTGTTCTTCCTGCACGCCTTCTTCCGGACGCTGCCGACCACCATCGCGGAGGCCGCGTCGGTGGACGGGGCCGGGCACGTGCGGCTGTTCTTCCAGGTCATGATGCCGATGGCGAAGCCGGGTCTGATCAGCATCGGCATCTTCAACGTGATCGGGCAGTGGAACCAGTTCCTGCTGCCGACCGTGCTGATGAAGGACTCCGACAAGAAGATGCTCACCCAGGGTCTGCTGGAGCTGGCGACGAACGCCCGTTACGAGACGGACTTCGCGCGGCTGTTCGCGGGCATGACCATCGCGATGCTCCCCATCCTGGCCGTGTACCTGGGCTTCCACCGCCAGGTCCAGTCCGGCCTGACCGGCGCGACGCTGAAGTAACCCACCCACCCCAACCGGCCCGCGCCGGCGGCCGCGGCCGCGCCCCGCTTTATGTAGACGTTGGCCTATCTCGTCGAATCCGAGCGCCGGATTTTCGATGAGATAGGCCAATGTGTATGTGGAGACGGGTGGGGCTCTGTGGATAAGGGGCGTGTCGTCCACAGGTGGCCGAGGGCCGGTGGATTCGGGTTCGGTGATCGTTGACGCTGCCGGAATGCGACCGGCTCTGCGTGACGCGATGTCTGCTCGGGGCGGCCTGGCCGACCGGGCCGGCGTGACCACCGTCGTCCCCGACCACGTGCTCGCGTACGCGGTCCAGGCCGGGCACCTGGCGCGACCGCTGCCACGGACGTTTCTGCTGCCGGATGTGTTGGACGACTGGGACACCGTGCTGCGCGCCGCGCTGTCGTACGCGGGTCAGCCGGTGGCCGTGAGCCATCTCTCCGCGCTGCGGATCTGGGGGCTGCCGGTGCCGGACGACTCGTGGATCCACCTGCTCACCGGTCAATCCCGTCACCTGCGCGGTGCGCCCGGTGTCAGGGTTCACCGCCGGGAGGACTTCACTCCTGAGCCGCCACACGTGGTCACGCGGGCCGGGATCCCGGTCACTCGCCTGGAGACGGCGATCGTGGACAGCTGGCCGCTGCTCGACGGCGACGCCAAGCGGGCCCCGGCGATCACGGCCGTCGCGGACCGGATGACCACGCCGGGCAGGCTTCGTGAGGAGCTGGAGCGTACGCCGCGCCTGGCCGGCCGCCGCCATCTGGTGCAGTTGTTGGAGCGGTTGGCAGCGGGTTGCCGCAGTCCGCTCGAGCTGTGGGGACATGACCGGGTGTTCGGCGGGCGGGCGTTCGCCCGCCTTCGCCGGCAGGTCAAGGTCATGGTGGGTGGGCACGCCGTCTACCTGGACATTCTCGATGAGGCGACGGGGCTCGACATCGAGCTGGACGGAGCGGCGTACCACTCCTCACCCCGCGACCGGGAGCGTGATCTCCGGCGGGACGCGGCGCTCACCGCGCTGGGCTTCACGGTCGTGCGGTTCACCGGGGCAAGGCTGCGGCGCGAGCCTGATGCCGTACGCGCGGAGGTGGCTCAGATGATGTCCCACCGTTCGCGACGCGCCTGACCCCCTGCCGGCGAACTCCCACTCACCCGGCGACCCGCCGAACGGCGTCGGGGTGCGCCAACTTTCATAAACGTTGGCCTATCTCATCGAAAATCCGGCGCTCGGATTCGATGAGATAGGCCAACGTCTATGTAAAGCGGGGCCTGGCGGAGGGGAGGGGGTCGGTGGTCAGGATTCGCCGGTGACCAGGTAGATGACGTGGCGGCCGGCGTTGACGGCGTGGTCGGCGTAGCGCTCGTAGAAGCGGGCCAGCAGGGCGGCGTCCACGGCGGCTTCCACGCCGTGCGTCCACTCCGAGTTGAGCAGTTTCTCGAACAGCGCCTTCTCCAGCTCGTCCATGGCGTCGTCGTCGCGCTCCAGTTCGGCGGCGCGTTCGATGTCGCGGGACGCGAGCACCAGCGTGATCTTGCCGGCGATGCGGTCGGCGATGTTGGCCATCTGGCCGAAGACCCCGGCGAGCTCGGCGGGCACGCAGACCGCCGGGTGCCGGCGCAGCGCCGACTTGGCCACGTGCTCGGCCAGGTCGCCCATGCGCTCCAGGTCGGTGCCGATGTGCAGCGACGTGATCACCATGCGCAGGTCGGAGGCGACGGGGGCCTGCTGCGCGAGCAGCCGGAGCACCTTCTCCTCCACCGCGCGGAACAGGGCGTTGATCTCCTCGTCGCGGGCGATGACGCGCTCGGCGCCCTCCTTGTCGGCGCTGAGCAGGGCGGTGGTCGCCGCGCTCATCGCGGTGCGGACCGCCTCGGCCATGGAGACCAGCAGGCGGCCGACCTCGAGCAGGTCGGCACGGAACTCCTCGCGCATTGATCACTTCCAGTAACGATGGGGGGCTCTGGTCCGCACCACGGTAGGTGGCGCGCACGGCCGGAAGGTGAACGCCGGTGAACGGGAGCGGGCGCGACGGTGAACACTGTGCAACCAATGCCGTATATGGCCAGGTTACAGATGATTTGTACGAGAACGTTGGCTGAATGATCTGACCTACGATCGCAACGTGAAGGTACTGGCAGCGCCCCCCGACGGCGGCACGCTCATGCTGGCGATCGCCGTCGGCGTCGTGCTCGGCCTCGCCGCGGGCCTCCTGCTGGCCCGCTACCAGGCGCACCGGCGTGCGGCGCGTGCCGTGAACGCGCTGGGGCCGTCCGGGCTGGGCGCGCCGCCGGTCGGCGACCCGCTGGCCGGGCTGGGCCGCAAGAGCCTCGACGCGCTGCGGGTGGGCGTGGTGCTGCTCGACGGCACCGACCAGGTCGTGCTCGCCAACCGGTCGGCGCGGGCCATGGGCATGCTGCGGGCCAGCGCCGTGCCGGGCACGATCGCCGCCCACCCGATCCTGCGTACGCTCGCGGGGCAGGTGCGCCACACGGGCGTGCCGCGCGAGGTGGAGCTCGACCTGCCGCGCGGCCGCGAGCTGGGCGAGTCGCAGCCGCTGGGCGTGCACCTGCGCGCGGTGGCGGTCGGCGGCGGGCTGGTCTGCGTGGAGGCGGCCGACGTCACCGACGCGCACCGGGTGGAGCGGGTGCGCCGCGACTTCGTGGCGAACGTGAGCCACGAGCTGAAGACCCCGATCGGTGCGTTGCAGCTGCTGGCCGAGGCGCTGTTGGACGCCACCGAGCCGCCGGACGAGCAGCCGGCCGACCCGGAGGCCGCAGCGGCCCAGGCGGCCGAGGACGTGGTGGCGAGCCGGCGGTTCGCCGAGCGCATACAGCGCGAGAGCACCCGGCTCGGCCGGCTGGTGTCGGAGCTGCTGGAGCTGTCCCGGCTGCAGGGCGCCGAGCGGCTGCCCGACCCCGAGCCGGTCGCGGTGGACGCGGTGGTGGCCGAGGCGCTGGACCGCGCCCGCACCAACGCGGCCGCCAAGCACATCGAGCTCGTCGTCGTCGGCACTCGCGGGCTGACTGTGTACGGCAACGACAACCAGTTCGCCACGGCGCTGGGCAACCTGGTCGAGAACGCCGTGGCGTACTCGCACGAGCACTCCGCGGTCGTGGTCAGCGCGCTGGCCGAGGGGGATCGGGTCGACATCAGTGTGTCGGACCAGGGCATCGGCATCGGGCCGGGAGACCTGGACCGGGTGTTCGAGCGCTTCTACCGGGCCGACCAGGCCCGCTCGCGGGCGACCGGCGGCACCGGCCTCGGCCTGGCCATCGTCAAGCACATCGCCACCAACCATGGGGGCCGCGTCGACGTGCGCAGCCGCCTGGGTGGAGGCTCGACGTTCACCCTCCGGTTACCTGCCCGACCACCGGAGGCGATGCTTCCGCTACCCGCCTCCTTTGAGATCGATGCGGCGCCGGTGCCCGACGCCCCCGCGCCCCTGAACCTCGCAGCGCAGGACGCGACCCCCGCGGCCGCTGCGAACCCCGCACGACCGGCACAGACCGGCTGACTGGCAACTGCGAAAGGTGGGCGTGATGTCCCGCGTACTGGTCGTCGAGGACGAGGAGTCGTTCTCGGACGCGCTGTCGTACATGCTGCGCAAGGAAGGCTTCGAGGTGTCCGTCGCGGCCACCGGCACCGCCGCGCTCACCGAGTTCGACCGCACCGGCGCGGACATCGTGCTGCTCGACCTGATGCTGCCGGAGATGTCCGGCACCGAGGTCTGCCGCCAGCTGCGCCAGCGCTCGCACGTGCCGATCATCATGGTCACCGCGCGGGACAGCGAGATCGACAAGGTGGTCGGCCTGGAGATCGGGGCCGACGACTACGTGACCAAGCCGTACTCCCCGCGCGAACTGGTCGCCCGCATCAGGGCGGTGCTGCGCCGGCAGACCACCGACGTGGTCGAGGTGGCGGGCGGCACGCTGGCCGCCGGCCCGGTGCGGATGGACGTCGAGCGGCACGTGGTGACCGTCGACGGCGCGCCGGTGCAGCTGCCGCTGAAGGAGTTCGAGCTGCTGGAGCTGCTGCTGCGCAACGCGGGCCGGGTGCTGACCCGCGGCCAGCTGATCGACCGGGTATGGGGTGCCGACTACGTCGGCGACACCAAGACCCTCGACGTGCACGTGAAGCGGCTGCGCTCGAAGATCGAGCCCGAGCCGTCCACGCCCCGCTACCTCGTCACCGTCCGCGGCCTGGGCTACAAGTTCGAGCCCTAGGCGACCAGACCACTGAACCACCGCCGTCATCCGGAGCGCAGCGCAGGATGACAAAGGCGCCCGCGGTTGCTGGCCGATTAAGGCCGCAGAGCGGGCGCTTTCGTGTTGTTGTCAACCTTCGGCCGTACCGCGTCGTCCTTGGTGGGCGACGAAAGGAGAGCCTGTGCGGTCACGAGACGCGTACGCCGGACTGGCGGACCTGGTCGCCTCGCGCGGCCCGGCCCTGCTGGCCACGGCGACCCTGCTCAGCGGCGGGCGTACCGCCGGAGAGGACCTGCTCCAGGCGGCCCTGGAACGGATGATGCGGGCCTGGCGCCGCATCGACGGCGACCCCGAGGGCTACCTGCGCCGCACCATGTACCACCTGGCCGTGGACAGCTGGCGGCTGCGACTGCGGCGGCGGGAGGTCGTCGCGACGGTCGAGCCGCCCGCGCACTCCGACGGCACCGACCGGCTCGCCCTGCGCCACGCGCTGGTGCAGGCGCTGGCGCAGCTGCCGCCCCGGCAGCGGGCGGTGCTGGTGCTGCGCTACTGGGAGCAGCTCAGCGAGGCCGAGGCCGCGGCGGTGCTCGGCTGCTCGGTCGGCACGGTCAAATCGAGCGCCTCGCGCGGCCTGGCCCGGCTGCGCGAGATCACGGCGGCCTGGGCTCTCGACGAATCCCCACTGCGGATCGGAGCACCTTCATGAACATCTCACTGGAAGACGAGCTGGCGGCCGGGATGCGGGAGCACACCGCCGACCTGCGGCCGAGCCCGGACCTGCTGGACCGGGCGGCCCGCCGCAACCGTCGGCGAACCGCGGGTAGGGCGGTCGGCACCGGCGTGTTCGGCCTGGCGGCCGTGGTGGCGGTCGCGATGACGGCGCTGGGCGGCAGCCCCGCCGCCCCGACCGCCGACCCGGGGCCGCGATCCGCGCCGGAGTTGCTGACCGTCGGCATGGTGTCCGAGCGGGCCGTGGCGGCGCTGGCCGGTGACGACGTGCAGCACATCGTCTCGACCACCACCTACCGCGGCACCACCGAGCACGGCGAGTGGTGGTTCGACCGGACGACCGGGGACTCGCGCATCACCCACCTGTCGGCACCCGGCGGCGCGGCGACGATGGACCTCTGGCAGCTGGTACGCGACGACACGCTCACCATGACGCAGGTCTTCCACCAGGACCGGAGCTTCCTGCGTCTCGACCGGGCGCTGAACGGCGAGCGGCCGGCCGGCCCGGCGGGTGGCACCCCCGAGGAGCTGCGCGCGGCCCTGCGGCGCGGCGACGGCTACACCCTGGTCGGCCCCGTCGACCTGGACGGCCGGGCGGTGCTGCACCTGCGCCTCGATTTCGAGGACGGCTCGGACGAACTGTGGGTGGACGCCGAAACCTACCGGGCGGTCCGCCGGGAGACGGTCAAGCACACCCCTGACGGCGACGCCCTCAACCGGATGGACTTCGCGTGGCAGCCGCGCACCGCGGAGTCGCTGAAGCCGCTGGCGGTGACCATTCCGAGCGGGTACACGCAGCGGGAGCTTCCGCCGGTCGACGGCCCCGTGTAGGCGCGGTCAGGCGCTGCGGGCGCTCAGTAGAGCGCGCGCAGCGCCTGCGCGATCTCGTCGATGTCGCGGAGTTCGCCCGTGCACACCGAGATGACCAGGTCGTACGCCGCGTCCTGGTCGAGGGCGGCGAGGCGGCGGCGGGTCACCGCGCCGTTCACGGTGAGGAAGGCGGTGGCCGTGATCCAGCCGATGCGCTTGTTGCCGTCCACGAAGGGGTGGTTGCGGGTCAGCGACTGGAGCAGGGCCGCCGCCTTCGTCCACAGGTCCGGGTAGGCGTCCGCGCCGAAAACGCTGCTGCGCGGGCGGGCCACCGCCGACTCGACCAGCCCGGGATCGCGTACGGCGACGCCGAGCCGGTCCGCGATCGCCAGCACGTCGGCGTACGTCGGGACGTAGACCTCGCTCACTGGGCGAGCCGGGCGAGCAGGTCGGTGTGCGCAGCGATGATCTCGTCGACGGCCGCGCCGAAGCCCTCCGGGCCGGGCTCGATCTCGTCGACGTCGTCGAGCGCGGCGAGGCGCTCCTCGTGGTCGACCGCGGGCGGGACGGCGGCCTGCCGCCCGCGCAGCTGCTCCTCGCTCATGTCCACTCCTCTGACGCTTATGAATCGAGGTTAGCCGGGCGTGCAATCAGTTTGAGCGGCGTGCGCCGGCGCGCCTCGACGGTGGCGGGGTGCTCGGCGACCAGCCCGCGCTTGTCGCGCTCGGCGCACATCTCGGCCAGCCGGGCGTACGCCTGCTCGCCGACCAGCGCGGTCAGTTCGGGGGCGTAGCTGACGTACATCGGTTCCGTGCCGACGTGCGCGTCCGGTGAGGAGGTGCACCACCAGTGCAGGTCGTGGCCGCCCGCGCCCCAGCCGCGCCGGTCGAACTCGCCGATGACCGATACCAGGATCTTGGTGTCGTCGGGGCGCTTGACCCACTGCTGGTCCCGGCGGACGGGCAGCTGCCAGCACACGTCGGGCTTGTAGGTCAGCGGGTGCACCCCGTCGCGCAGCGCCTGGGCGTGCAGGGCGCAGCCGCCCCCGCCTGGGAAGTCGGCGTCGTTGAGGAAGACGCAGGGGCCCTCCTCGCCGTCGGGGCCGTGCTGGATGGCGGTGCGCCGAGCCGGCTTCTCGTCGTGCAGCTCGTCCAGCTCGGTCCACTTCTCGAAGCCGCGTACGTGGTGCTGCCAGGTGTCCTTGTCCAGGCGCTTGACCGCGGCCTTGACCCGTTTGACGTCGTCGGCGTCGGTGAAGAACGCGCCGTGCGAGCAGCAGCCCTCCTCCTCCCGCCCGGCGATGATGCCCCGGCAGGCGCTGCCGAACACACACGTCCAGCGCGACAGCAGCCAGGTCAGGTCGGCACGGATCAGGTGGGCCGGATCCGCCGGGTCAGCGAACTCGATCCACTCCCGCGGGAAGTCCAGCGAAGTCTCGCCCTCATGGTCCACGATCCCAGCCTACGGCGACGGCGGGCACCGATAACGTAGGCGCATGCGGCTTGGTGTCCTCGATGTCGGATCCAATACAGTTCATCTCCTGGTGGTCGATGCGCACCGCGGTGCGCACCCGTGGCCCGCGCACTCCCAGAAGGAGCGGCTGCGCCTGGCCGAGCAGCTCGGCGAGGCGGGGGAGCTGACCATCGCCGGGGCCGACGCGCTGGTGAAGGCCTGCGAGCAGGCCAAGACCGCGGCCGAGCAGCAGGGCGCGGAGGAGCTGATGGCGTTCGCCACCTCCGCGGTCCGCGATGCCACCAACTCCGCCCAGGTGCTGCGCCGGGTGTACGAGGAGACCGGTGTCGAGCTGCGGGTGCTCTCCGGCGAGGACGAGGCCCGGATGACCTTCCTGGCCGTACGCCGGTGGTTCGGCTGGTCGGCGGGCCGGCTGCTGGTGCTGGACATCGGCGGCGGCTCGCTGGAGATCGCGGCGGGCATCGACGAGGAGCCCACGGTGGCGGTGTCGCTGCCACTGGGCGCGGGCCGGCTGACCCGGCGCTGGCTGCGGGCCGACCCGCCCGGCGCGGCGGAGCTGGCCGCGCTGCAGTCCTACGTGGACGAGCAGCTCATGCACCGGGAACTGGACGGGCTGAAGGGTTGGGAGATCGCCGCGGCGACCTCGAAGACGTTCCGCTCGCTGGCCCGGCTGGCCGGCGCCGCGCCCAGCGGCGACGGGCTCTGGGCCCCTCGCGCGCTCACCCTGCAGGGCCTGCACCAGGTGCGCGGCTTCATCCAGCGCATCCCGTCGGCCGGTCTGGCCGAACTGGACGGAGTCAGCGCCAGCCGCGCCCATCAGCTGCTCGCCGGGGCGGTTGTGGCGGAGGCCGCAATGCGCCGACTGGGCATCGATGAGCTGCGCATCTGCCCCTGGGCATTGCGGGAGGGCGTCATCCTGACGCGCCTGGATCAGCTCTCCGCGGGGTGACCGGGGCTACCCTGGACAACGTGTCCGTTCCCGTGCTCCTGTCCAGCTCGTCCGTCTTTCCCGAGCCCACCGCCGCAGCGTTCGAGCTGGCGGCGTCGCTGGGATACGACGGGGTCGAGGTCATGGTGTGGACCGACGCGGTGAGCCAGGACGCCGGCGCGCTGCGCGGGCTGTCCCGGCACTACGGCGTGCCGGTGCTGTCGATCCACGCGCCCTGCCTGCTGGTCACCCAGCGGGTCTGGAGCAGCGACCCGAAGGAGCGGCTGCGCCGTGCGGTGATCCTGGCCGACACGCTGAGCGCGCCGACGGTCGTGGTGCACCCGCCGTTCACCTGGCAGCGCGACTACGCCCGGGGCTTCGCCGACACGGTGGGCAAGCTGGCGCACCGGCACACCGGGGTGCGCATCGCGGTGGAGAACATGTACCCGGTGCGGATGGGACGCCGCCAGGTCGTGCCGTACCACCCGGGCTGGGATCCGACCGAGGCCGGGTACGACTCGTACACCCTTGATCTGTCGCACTGCGCGGCGTCGCGGTCCGACGCACTGGAGATGGCCGACACGATGGGCCCGGGGCTGGCCCACATCCACCTGGGCGACGGCACCGGCGAGGGCCGGGACGAGCACCTGGTGCCCGGCCGCGGCACCCAGCCGTGCGCGCGGCTGCTGGAAGGGCTGGAGCGGCGCGGGTTCACCGGCTCGGTGGCGATGGAGGTGGCGACCCGCAAGGCCGGCAGCCGCGCCGCCCGCGAGGCCGACCTGGCCGAGGCGTTGGCGTTCGCCCGCACCCACCTGGCCGCCGGCGTCGCCCCCACTCGCTCCTAACCACCCGTCGCTGGTCGCGGCCTACGGCGGTTTGGAAGGTGCCCTTCCTCTACGTATGTGGTTTGCAAGGTGCCCTTCCTTGCATGGCAGAGGGCCGCTCCCCGGAGGGGAGCGGCCCTTGGTGGTGGGGGCGGCGTCAGCCGACCGACGTCAGGCTGGGCTGCTGGGGGACGGTGGGCTTGAGCTGGGCCTTGTGGGCCAGCTCGGTGACCGCGGCCTTCTTGCGGGCGCGGTGGGCCGCCACGTGCGAGCGCGTGGCGCAGCGCTCGGAGCAGAAGCGGCGGCAGTTGTTGGACGAGGTGTCGAGGTAGACGTTGCCGCAGCGGTCGTCGGCGCAGACACCGAACCGGGCGCTGCCGTACTCGCAGAGCCACACGGACAGGCCCCAGACGGCGCCGGCCAGGTATTCGGCGCTGACCGCGGAGCCGCGGCTGGTGACGTGGATGTGCCAGTTCCCGGACTCATGGCCGGAGATGCGGGGGTGCACCGGATGGGCTTCGAGCAGCGAGTTGAGCTCTTCGACGGCCTCGCGTTCGCGGCCGTGCGCGCCGTGTTCGAACACCTCGCGCAGCCGCCGTTGTGCCTTGCGGAACACCTGCAGGTCGCGTTCGGTGGCGTCCTCGCACATCCAGTCCGGCCCCGGCAGGACAGCGCGGAGCTGGCTCAGGTCGTCCAGCGGCGCGTTGACAAGATCAACAGCCGTTCGGGCGTACGCATCGAAGTTCACCCGACAAAGGTAGTGCACCTACGGCGTGCGTGGGGTGTCAACATAGTGGGGTATGAAGCGAGCGTGACCGTCGGTGATCAGACTGGTGCTCTCCCGTAGTCCCAGTCCGGCCGACTCGCCATCGACGATCCACGAACCCAGCACCACGTGGTTGCCCTGGAACGAAGGCAGCGCACGGAACTCCTGGAAGCAGTGGCCGCCGGCGTCGTAGATACCGTCCGTGACCTGCTCGCCTGTGGCAGTGACGATCCGCACATTGGCTCCCTCGCGGCCGAGCAGCGGCTTGGCCACGTACTCGGCCAGGTCCCGCGGGCCGTCCAGGTATGCCGGCAGCAGCAGCTCGTGGTCCGGGTACAGCTCCCAGAGCACGGCCAGCAGCGCCTTGTTCGACAGCAGCAGCTTCCAGGCCGGCTCGATCCACGTCGTCGGGGTGCCCGGGTCCAGCGCGAGCCGCCCGTACGGCTCGGCGACCATCCACTCCCACGGGTACAGCTTGAAGATCGTGCTGATCGGGTCGCCGCCGCTGTCGCGGAAGCGCCGCCCGTCCCAGGCGATGTCGAGCATCGGGGTGACCCGCACGTCCAGCCCGGCCTGGTGCGCGGTGTCGGCCAGGTAGCCGACGGTCATCAGGTCCTCGAACGTCTCCTCCAGGTTCGACCACGCGAAGTGCACCGGGCCCGCGGCGAACTGGGGGCCGAGCCGGCGCCACGCGGCGATCAGGCGCTCGTGCAGGCTGTTCCACTGGTCGGAGTCCGGCCGGGTGTCGGTGAGCCAGAACCACTGGATGATCGCCGCCTCCAGCAGCGACGTGGGCGTGTCCGCGTTGTACTCCAGCATCTTCGGCGGGCCGCTGCCGTCGTACCAGAGGTCGAACCGGCCGTACAGCGTCGGCGGCTGCTCGCGCCACACCCGGCGCACCTCGTCCACGGCCCAGGCCGGGATGCCGAAGTCGGCCCACCGGTCCTGCTCGACGACGTGCTTGGCGGCCGCGAGCGACATCCGGTGCAGCTCCTCGGTCGCCTCCTCCAGCCGGAGCACCTCGTCCAGGGTGAACGAGTAGCAGGCTGACTCGTCCCAGTACGGGGTGGTGGCGCCGTCGTCGAGCTTGGTGTCGGCGTAGAGCATGCCCTGCGCCCGGACCTTCTCCCGCCAGTCCGGGCGCGGTTCGATCTGATGACGCTGCACCGGCGGTCAGCCGCCGCAGGAGGCGAGGTGGGTGCCGAAACCGCCCGAATCGGGCAGCGCCTCGGTGGGGGCGGGGGGCTCGGCCAGCCGGATGCCGGAGCTGCCGGCGGCGAACACGGTCTGCTGGGGGTCGGGCTGACCCCAGCAGTCGTCGTCATCGTCGTCCAGGGCACAGGCCAGGCCGGCGACGAGCAGCACGACCCCACCGATGATCACGGCGGGGGAGCGGAGCGGGTTCGAGTTCACAGCTGAAGTTTGTAGCCGACGCACACAACCCTCCCTTCACCGAGATATCGAGCAGTGTTCTTGTATACAACGGGCAGGAGTCCCGTGAGCCCTTCGGTGCAGGCGGGTTACGCTGCCATCATGCTTCGCTCCGTGATCCTCGCCGCCGCCCGATCCCAGAAGGTGGAACGGCTCGTAGAGACCGCCCCGGTCAGCCGGGACGTCGTCAAGCGTTTCGTCGCCGGCTCCGGAACCGGCGAGGCGCTCGCCGCCACCCGGCAGCTCGCCGACGCCGGCCTCTGCATCACCCTGGACAACCTGGGCGAGGACACCCTCACCGCCGAGCAGGCCAACGCCACCAAGGAGGCGTACCTGGAGCTGCTCGCCGCGCTCGGCCACGCCGGGCTGACCGCACCGAAGGAGGGCGGCGGCGGGGTCACCGTGGCCACCGCCGAGGTCAGCCTGAAGCTGTCCGCACTCGGCCAGGCCTTCGACGAGCAGCTCGCGGAGAAGAACGCCCGCGAGATCTGCGAGGCCGCCGCGGCCCTGGGCACCACGGTCACCCTGGACATGGAGGACCACACCACCACCGACTCGACTTTGGACATCCTGTCCCGGCTGCGCCGCGACCACCCGGGCACCGGCGCGGTGCTGCAGGCGTACCTGCGCCGCACCGAGGGCGACTGCCGGGAGCTGGCCACCGCCGGGTCCCGGGTGCGGTTGTGCAAGGGGGCGTACAAGGAGCCCGAGCACGTCGCTTACCAGGCGCCGCTGGAAGTGGACAAGTCGTACGTGCGGTGCATGAACATCCTCATGGCGGGCGAGGGCTACCCGATGCTGGCCACCCACGACCCCCGCCTGATCGCCATCGCGCAGGACCGGGCCCGCTGGTTCGACCGCGCGCCGGACGAGTTCGAGTTCCAGATGCTGTACGGCATCCGCCCCGAGGAGCAGACCCGTCTGGCCCGCGCCGGGCACACCGTGCGCGTCTACGTGCCCTACGGCACCGAGTGGTACGGCTACCTGATGCGGCGGCTCGCCGAGCGCCCCGCCAACCTCGCCTTCTTCGGACGGGCGCTGATCTCGAAGAAGTGACCGTCCGGCCGAATCACCTCGGCCACTCAGGTGGGTAGCGTCCTCGTCCGTGATCGCCGAGGACGCCGCCCATTCCACCGACGGATCCTCGCCGCCCGTCCCGACCGCACACCTCGTTCCGGCGCAGCGCGCCGAGCCGGATCCGTACCCGGTGTCGTACGCGGTCCCGGGTCCGCAGCCGGTGCCGGGCCCGCCGCCCGGTTTCGGGGCGCCCCACCCGTACCCCACGCTCCACCCGTACCCCACGCTCCACCCGTACCCCACGCTCTGGCCGGATCCGGCGCTGCTGCACCGGCCGCGCCGCCGCTGGGGCCGGGTGATCGCGCTGGTCGCCACGGGCCTGACGCTGGCCTGCGCGACCGCCGGCGGCCTGGCGGTGGTGCTGGTCCCGCCGGTGCTCGACCAGCTCGCCGCGGCGGGCACGCAGACCCCCGGCACCGCGCCCAGCCCGCGGCCGGACGACAAGCTGAGCGTGCGCCAGGCCTGGGTCAAGGAGCGCATCGACGCGGCGCTGACCGTGCAGCGCGAGGCCCTGCTCGCCGGGGACGAGAAGGCCTACCTGTCGGTGGTCGAACCGACCGCCACCGATGCCCTCGACCGGCTGCGGATCCAGTTCCGCTCGCTGCGGGCGATGCAGGTGGCGGCGTGGACCGACCGCGGCTACCAGCCGAGTCCCAGCCCGAACGACGAGTGGCAGGTGCGGCTGAGCAGCACGCCGTGCTTCGTCGTCGCGGTGTGCAACGAGTCCCGGACGCCGTCGTTCATGCGCTGGCGCATCGAGAACGGCCGGGCGGTGCTGCTGTACTGGGAGCCGGGCGACAAGGACGGCGGCGCGCCCTGGCAGACCGACGAGCTGGTCGCGCTGGCAGGTGCGCGCACCGTGGTCGCGACCACCCCGGTCTTCGAACGGGAGCTGCCCATGCTGCTCCGCGAGGCCGAGAAGGCCGCGAAGGTCGCCGACCGGTACGCCGTCGGCACCCCGCCCACCCGCTACCCGGTGTACTACGCGGACAGCCGCGAGTGGGAGCGCTGGTACGGCGGCCACCCGCCGGACTGGGCCGGCGGCGTCGCCATCCCGGTGACGCGCGAGCGCTACGAGCTGGTGCTCAACGGCGCCTACCTGACGCAGGCCGGGCTGGGCGAGCTGATGCGGCACGAGCTGGCGCACGCCTCCTCGCTGGCCGGGGCCGGCGGCGGCTACGGCTCCTGGTGGCTGGTCGAAGGGCTGGCCGAGGAGGCCGGGGCGAACGGGGCCAAGCCTGCGGCGTACCCGGCGATGGCCGAGGTGCGCCGGTTCGTCAAGAAGTGGAACCGCGACATCGAGCTGGCCGCGCCCGGCGAGAAGACCCCGGAGTCGGAGGTGGCGGGCCGTTACGGCGTCGCCTACCTGGCCGTGCACCGCCTGGTCGCCCGGTTCGGGTTCGCCAAGGCGATGGCGTTCTTCAAGTCCGTGCTGCACTTGCGGAAGGAGGTGGCGCTGGCGGCCCCGGAGCAGCTCGGCGTGAGCTGGGCGGCGGTGGAACGGGATCTGGTCGACTACGTGCGGCGCACCGCCCGCTGAGCGGCGGCCCGACGACGTCGAAGGAGGGTGAAACGGGCGCACCGCTTGGATCGCCCATGCCGCTCATACCGGATTCGACTGCCGCGAGCCCTACCCGTCGCCGCAACCCGTTGGTAGCCTCCACGTCCGTGCCCCCCGAGGACGAGACCCCTTCCGCCGGTTGGCCCCCGCCCGCCGATCGACGCTCGCCCGACGAGACCGGCACGGGGGCCGTCGACCCCTGGGCGCGGACCGCTCCCGACCTTCTGCCGCTCGACGATGAGGACCCCACCCCGGCCGCGGTGATCGCGGCCGCGCACTCCGCCGCGCCGCCCGACGACGAGCAGCCGACCGCGCCGCTGGCCGGGTATGCGCCGTCCCCGGTGGAGCCGCCGACCGCGGCCCTGGCCGGGTTCGCGGGGCCTCCGGCAGACCCGCCTACGCTGCCGCACGCCGGATACGCCCAGCAGGCGGCGGCGGACGCGACCTTCGTGCCGCCGCCCGCGCCGATGCCGCCGGCCAGCTACCCGGCACCGGCAGCTCAGGCGCCCACCACGGTTCCCGGATACCCGGCTTCGGCCGCACACGGCGGCCATCCGGCTTCGGCGGTCCCCGCCGCCCACCCGGCTTCGGCGATGCCCGCCGGCTACCCCGCGTCCGGTGCGCCGGGCGGCTACCCGAGCGCCGGTGCGCCGGGCGGCACGCACCCGGTGCCGCCGGTGTCCGGTGTGCCCGGATACCCGGTGTCGGGCGTTCCTGCCGGGTATCCGCAGTTTCCCGCGTCCGGAATGCCGGGCGGTCATCCTGCGGGGTGGCCGCCGCCGCGGCCCCGGCGGCGCTGGGGGCGCGTGCTGGCGTTCGTCGTCGTGGTGCTGGTGGTGGTGTGCCTGGTCGCGGGCGGGCTGGCGGTGCTGGCGTTCCCGTGGCTGAAGGAACGGATCTCCGGCCCGGAACCGACCGGCGCGCCGAGCCCGGGAGCGAACGCCCCGTTCGCCGCCCGCCAGGCGTGGATCAAGGACCGGATCGGGACGGCGCTGACCGAGCAGCACCGGGCGCTGCTGGCCGGTGACGAGGCGGCCTATCTGTCCGTGGTCGATCCGGCCGCGCCGCAGGTGTTGGACGGCATGCGTACGCAGTTCCGGTCGCTGCGCGCGATGCGGGTCGCGGGGTGGACCGACGAGCCGAGCAACCCGACCCCGGTGTCCGCCGACGGCGGCGAGCAGTGGTCGACCGAGCTGCGCGGCACTCCCTGCTTCGTGACGCCGACCTGCGCGAAGGCCGGCGCGAAGGCGCAGACCCGGTGGCGGATCCGGGACGGGCGGGCCTGGCTGTTCGAGTGGCAGCCGGTCGCCACCCAGCCGTCACCGCACCCGTGGCAGGTCGCGGAGCTGGTCGCCGACGCGGGGGAGCGCACCGTCGTCGCGACCACGCCGGACTTCGCGGGCAAGCTGCCCGAGCTGCTGGCCGAGGCGGAGAAGGCGGCAAAGGTCGCCGACCGGTTCGCCCGTACGGGCGCCACGCCGTCGCGGTACGTCGTCTACTACGCGGGGCCGCAGGAGTGGCGGCGCTGGTTCACCTGGAATCCCGGGGACACCGTGTCCGGGGTGGCGCTGCGGGTGAGCGTGGAGCGCTGGGAGCTGATGCTCTACGACGACAACATCACGCCGGAGGTGCTGGGCGGGGTGCTGCGCCACGAGCTGACCCACGCGGCGTCGCTGGCCGGCCCGTTCAAGGACAGCGACACCATGTGGTGGCTGCACGAGGGCCTGGCCGAGTACGCCCTGATGGACGGGGCCCGGGTGCGCGACTACCTGCGGATGCCCGCCATCCGGCAGTTCGTCGCGGACGGCTGGAACGGCGACATCGAGTTCAAGGACCCGCCCAAGGGCACCAAGGGCTGGATCGTCTCCGCCCGGTACGGCGTGAGCGCGCTGGCCGTGCGGCACATGGCCGAGCGGTTCGGCGAGGCCCGGCTGGTCGAGTTCTTCCACCGGGTGGTCCACGACGGCGTGACGGTGCCCGTGGCGGCGCGGGAGACGCTGGGCGTGGAGTGGGCCGCCCTGGAGCGCGACTGCGCCGCCTTCGTCCGGGACAGCGTGCGCTGATCATGCCCTGATCAGCCCGATCTTGGGGAAAGGCTCGCATCGGTAACAACCGTCCCGGTACCGTACTCAATACACAGGAATTTGCGTTCGCGACCTCTACCGCGACCGCGACCCGCCGCCCCGCGGCGCGGCCTGTACCGGAGGAGGTGGGCCTGCTCATGATCGGATCGACACGACAGGACGCACGGCTGGCGGAGGTCAGATTCCTCACCGTCGCCGAGGTGGCGACCCTGATGCGGGTGTCGAAGATGACGGTCTACCGCCTGGTTCACTCGGGGGAGTTGTCCGCCGTCCGGGTGGGGCGCTCGTTCCGGGTCCCTGAGCAGGCGGTTCAGGAGTACCTGCGGGGCGCTTTCTCGGAGCAGTAGGTATCGCGGCTCACCCTGACGGTGCCCCCTGGCAGCGGGCTCGCGGCTGCTCGGCTACCCTGAACGGGTTCCACCACCGTCAACTTCGAGGGGATGCCGTATGGGCTCCGTGGTCAAGAAGCGCCGCAAGCGTATGGCGAAGAAGAAGCACCGCAAGCTGCTGCGCAAGACCCGCGTCCAGCGTCGCCGTCTCGGCAAGTGAGGCTCGCGCCCGGCGCTGAGCTGACCGTCCGATCCGCCCGCGTACCACTGGCGGATGCGTAACGACGGGCTCAGGCCTGGGCGTGGTCCCGCGAAACCCTGTGGCGGGCCGAACGGCTCGCGGGGTTCGCGGTGCTCCTCTTCATTCTTCGCCGCCCCGGGGAGGCGCGTATGACCGCGGTCGCCAACGGCTCCGCCGCCGATCGCGCACGCGCTCCCCGGGTCGTCATCGTCACCGGCGTCAGCCGGTTCCTCGGTGCGACCATCGCCGCCCGGATCGCCGCGGACCCCCGGGTCCGCAAGGTCGTCGGCGTGGACCGGGTGGATCCGCCCGCCGAGCTCGCGCCGCTGCTCAGCGACGTCGCGGTGCGCCGGGTCGACCTGACCGGCGGCGCATCCTCGCTGGTCAAGCTCGGTGCCGAGGCGCTCGTGCACCTCGCCGTGGTCTCCTCGCCCGACCCGGACGCCGGCGGGCGGGCCGCGATGAAGGACCAGAACGTCATCGGCACGCTCCAACTGCTGGCCGCCTGCCAGCAGATGCCGTCGCTGCGCCGGCTCGTGCTGCGCTCCTCGACGGCGGCGTACGGCGTCTCGTTCCGCGACCCGGCCGTGTTCACCGAGGACACCGAACCCCGGGACGCCCCGCGCGGCGGCTACGGGCGCGACATCCTCGACATCGAGTCGTACGTGCGCGGCTTCCGCCGCCGGCGGCCCGACGTCACCACCACCGTGCTGCGCTTCGCCCCGTTCATCGGCCCGCAGGCCGACACGGCGCTGCTGAAGTTCCTGGCCCGCCCGGCCGTGCCGACGGTGCTCGGGCGGGACCCGCGCCTGCAGTTCATCCACGTCGACGACGCGCTGGAGATTTTGCGCCGCTCGGTGCTGGAGGACCACCAGGGCACCTTCAACGTGGCTGGTCCGGGCACGCTGACCCTGTCCCAGGCGGTGCGCCGGTCCGGGCGCGTCGCGCTGCCGGTGCTGGAGCCCGCCATGCACGCCGCCGCCTCGTTCGGCCGCGGGGTGGCCGGGCTGAGCCTGGACCAGGTTGACCTGTTCGTGCACGGCCGCGTGGTCGACACCGCGAAACTCGTGCGGGAGTATGGCTTCACACCCCGCTCGACCGCCGACGCCTTCGACGACTTCGTACGAGCGCAGGAGCCCGGCGCGGTCATCACCCCCGCCCGGGTGGCCGCGACCGAGCAGCGGCTGCTCGACATGATCAGGTCGGTGCGGGAGAAGCAGCGGAGGGCCGGCCGGTGAACGTCCCTGAGTACGACGACGAGTTCGACGAGCGCGTCGCCGCGAGCCTGGCGTTCGTGCGCCGCCGGCTGTCCGGGCAGTATCAGATCGACGAGTTCGGGTTCGATCCCGAGCTGACCGAGCAGGTCTTCCAGCCGGTGCTGCGGCAGCTCTACCACCGCTGGTTCCGCACCGAGGTGATCGACGTCAAGAACCTGCCCGGCGAGGGCGGTGCGCTGGTCGTCGGCAACCACTCGGGCACCGTCGCGCTGGACGCGGTGATGCTGTCGGTGGCCTGCCACGACGAGCACCCGGCCCACCGCCACCTGCGGCTGCTCGGGGCCGACTTCGTGTTCCGCATGCCGTTCGTCTCCGAGCTGGCCCGTAAGTCAGGGGCCACCCTGGCGTGCAACCCGGACGTGGAGCGGCTGCTGCTGGCCGAGGAGCTGGTCGGCGTGTTCCCGGAGGGGTTCAAGGGCGTCGGCAAGCGCTTCGTCGACCGGTACAAGCTGCAGCGCTTCGGGCGTGGGGGCTTCGTGTCGGCGGCGCTGCGCACCGGCAAGCCCATCGTGCCGGTGGCCATCGTCGGGGCGGAGGAGATCTACCCGCTGCTCGGCAACATCAAGCCGCTGGCCCGCCTGATCGGCGCGCCGTACTTCCCGGTCACCCCGACGTTCCCGTGGCTGGGGCCGCTGGGCCTGATCCCGCTGCCGAGCAAGTGGCTGATCCGCTTCGGCGAGCCCATCGACACCACGCCGTACGCCGACGCCGCCGACGATCCCGCGGTCGTCTTCAACCTCGCCGACCAGGTCCGCGAGACCATCCAGACGATGCTCCACGAAACCCTCGAACTGCGCCCCGACCCCTTCGCCCCCTGAGGTCAGGGGAGCTCGCGCAGGTCTATGGCGTGCCAGGTGAGGGTTTCGTTGTCGCCGGTGGACCACCAGAGAACGCCGCCGCGCGAGGCGATCCGGCCGGCGTTGGCGGTGACCAGGGACAGGGTGCGGGTCTTGAGGTCGTAGAGCATCACCCGGGTGGTGGTGAGGCCTTGAGCCGAGCGGGTGTACACCTCGAAGCGGTCCAGGACGGCCACGTCGGCGATGGCCGAGGAGACCGCGCCGGTCACCGTGCGCACGCGTTCGGAGCCGTCGGGGCGTAGCAGCTCGATGACGGTGGAGGCCTCGGTGCTGCCGATGATCAGTGACCGGCACCAGGCCGCCGAGCAGCTCATCAGCTCGCCGCTCTGTACGCCGACCAGGACACGTTCGGACGTCTGCGGGTTGGTCAGCTCGATCGAGCCCGCGTCGGCGACCGGCTCGCTGACCAGCCACGGCCAGGCGCTGATGGCGTACCCGCCGGTCAGCTCCCGCACGACGGGCCTGCCACCGGCCACGGGCACCGTGTAGATCGCGGAGACGCCCGGCTTGCCGACGTCGGCCATCCAGCTCAGCTGCCCGTCGTGCAGGACCAGGTCACCCTGCTTGTCGAAGAGCATCACCAGGCCGGTGTCCTCGGTGACCAGGTGCGGCGCGCCGCCGTCGAGCCGGGCCGTCCAGACGCCGCTGCGGCCCGCGCCGTCGGCGTCGCTGCTCAGCTCCACCCAGGCCACGATCGTGCCGTCGCTGGTGAACCCGGCGAACTCGGCGGCACTGTCCTGGGGCATGCGGCGCAGCTCGCGCTCGACGCCCCGGTCACGCAGCAACAGCCGCACGTCGTCGCCGCCGGGCGACAGCGCTGTGCCGACGGACCCGGTCGCGCTGAGGAAGTAGACCGGGGTGTACGCCGACCCGTCGGCCAGCGTGCCGGGGGTGTCCTGGGCGACGGCACCCGGATACGCCTCCGCGAGCGCCGGTTCGGCCGAACGGGGCGGGGCGGGCTGCCGCGGGCTCAGCGCGAGCATGAAGCCCGCCGCGCCCAGGGCGAGCAGCAGCGCGACGGCACGGGGCACCGGCAGGGTGGCGGTGTGCCGGTGCGGTCCGGGCGGCTCCGGGTCCGCCGCGGGCGAGGTGCCGCGGCGGGCGGGTGTCGTCGGGTCATCGGCCGGCGGTGGGGTGGTGCGCCGTCCGGGCAGCGTCACGTCTTCTTCCGGCGGCGGCTCAGCACCACGCCGCCCGCGACCGCGCCGGCCAGCACGCCTGCGCCGAGTGCGACAGGCACGGCGACCTTGGCGGCCTTGCGCCCGGATCGGAAGTCCCGGATGTCCCAGCCCTGGGTACGGGCCATCCGGCGCAGCGCGCTGTCGGGGTTGACGGCGACCGCGCGTCCGACGCTGGTCAGCATCGGCACGTCGTTGATCGAGTCGCTGTACGCGGTGCACCGGGTCAGGTCGAGCCCTTCGGCGGCGGCCAGCGCCTCGATGGCGTGCGCCTTGGCGGGGCCGTGCATCATCTCGCCGACCAGGCGGCCGGTGTACGCCCCGTCGCGGATCTCTGCGACCGTGCCCAGCGCGCCGGTGAGGCCGAGCCGCGCCGCGATGACCCGGCCCAGCTCGACGGGGGCCGCGGTGACCAGCCAGACCCGCTGACCGGCGGCCAGGTGCTGGTCGGCGAGCGCGCGGGTGCCGGACCAGATCCGGTCGGCCATCAGCTCGTCGAAGATCTCTTCGCTGAGCCGCTGCACGTCGTCGACCTGCCAGCCCTCGATGAAGGCAAGCGCCGCCTCGCGGGCCTGCGCGATGTCGCCGGAGTGCTCGGCGGCCAGCAGCCGGAACTTCGCCTGGCTGATGGCGAACCTGGCCAGGTCGATGGTGGTGAAGTAGCGCCGGGACGCCAGGCCGCGGGCGAAGTAGTACAGCGAGGCGCCCTGCATCATCGTGTTGTCGACGTCGAAGAACGCGGCCCCGGTGCGGTCGGCGACCGGTGCGGCCGGCTCGGTCAGGGGCATCGGCACGATGGCCGGTGGTATCAGCGGCCCGGCCGTGGTGGCGGTCGGCTGCGCCGGACTGCGACGACGTGCCATCGGGCCCTCCTTCTGCGGATCGCGGTGCGCGCGACCGCTAGAGCGTATGCGCCGCAGGCCGCCGCACACAGTAGGGGCGCGACGCCGTTACCGGCACCGCGCCCCCGTGTTTCCTCTGTCGGGCTAGCCCAGCAGGCCGCCGAGGATCCGTCCCAGCTCGTCGAGCAGGCCGTCGTCCTGCGCCTGCTCGGTCTCGCCGTCGGGAGCCGCGGGTGACGCCGAGACGTTCGGGCTGGCCGACGCCTGCGGGGCAGCGGGGGTGGTGCCGTTGCTGCCCGGCTTGGCGTTCTCCTTGGTCTCCGCCGGTTGTTGCTGCTGCTGCTGTTCCGGCCGCGAGGGCTGGGTGACCGCGTTGGCGCACGCGCCGGGCACGGAACCGAGCTTGTCGCTGCCGTTGGAACCCGCGCCGCAGGCCAGCGCCGTGCGGGCGGCGGCGGAGCGCTTCTCGATCCGGTCCAGCAGGGACAGCGAGCCGGTGACCTTCTCCCGGTCGGTGCCGCTGTCGAGCAGCTGCCCGACGAGCATGCGCTGGTCGGCGACGAAGCGGTCGACCGCGTCCAGGGCGGAGGTGTCACGTCGCGCCATGGCGGACGTGATCAGCATCCGGATGCCCTGCGTGGTGTCGCTGTCCATGTCGGTGAGCGCGGCCCCGAACCCGGTGGCGTCGGTGCGCACGGCGTGCGCCTCCGACAGGCGGGTGCGGGCGAACTCAAGGTAGAGCCGGCCGCGGGACAGGTCCGAGCCGGCCAGCGCGAGCTGCGCCTTCTCGGTCTGCCGCTTGACGCCGTAGAGGGCGTCGCCGGGGATCGCCTCACCGCTGGCCACCGATACGCCGGACAGTGCCAGCGTGCCGGCGGCGATGCCGATGACGATCGCCCCGCGGGCGCGCGCCCGGCCGGGTGTGCGAGCGGTCCAGGGCGCCGCCGCGCGCTGGTCCTCGACGTCGGTCCGGGCGGTCACGCCGATGCCCTCGCGTTCCGCGGTGGCGATCAGCTGAGCGCGCAGATCCCGTTTGAAGTTGGCCTCGGGCGCGCCGGGCAGGGCCACGGTGCGCAGCTGCTGTCCGACGGTGACCAGCTCTGTGAGCTGGCCGTCGAGGCGGGACCGGGTGTGGTGACGGCGGCCGCCGTTGGCCTCGTCGAGCAACTGGGCGAAGCGCTCGGCACGCCCACGATCGAACAGGGAAATGTTGTTCACCGCGGGCACCCCCCTTCGCTGATCGCGGTGATGGTTACGGCGAACGCTGAGAATGCCGCTCGCACCCGGTCAAACGGGGCCAGGGCACGATCAGTTACGGCCGTCGAGGGTGACGGGGCACCCGGAGTGAGGTGAGTCACGTTCACGGTTGGAACCCCTCGGGCAGCAGGCGGGCGAGCGCGCGCACGGCGCGGTACTGCAGGGCCTTGATCGCGCCCTCGTTCTTGCCCATCGCCTGCGCGGTCTCCGCCACCGAGAAGCCCTGGAGGAACCGCAGCACGATGCACTCCTGCTGCTCGGGGTTGAGCTGCTTGACCGCCGTCAGCAGCGCCACGTTGGTGATGTGGTCCACCACGGCCGTCTCGGGGCTGCCCTCGGGGCCGCGGTCCTCGCGGTCGGCGTCCAGCACGTCGCCGGTGGTGACCTCCAGCCGGTACCGGCCGGACTTGAAGTGGTCGGCGACCAGGTTGCGGGCGATGGTGACCAGCCACGCGCCCAGGTCGCGGCCCTGCCAGGTGAAGCTGCTGATGCGCTTGAGCGCGCGCAGGAAGGTGTCCGAGGTCAGGTCCTCGGCCAGCGGGCGGTTGCCGACCCGGAAGTAGATGAACCGGAACACCGTGTCGACGTACCGGTCGTAGATGAGCCCGAACGCCTCGGCGTCGCCCTGCTGCGCCCGCTCGACCAGCGTCCACACCTCGTGTGCGGCGTCGCTGGGATCGGGCCGGTCCGGATAGCCGGTGCCGCCGGAGCCGCCCTCCTCGACGGACGGCAGGACCTGGGTCTCGCCGCTCTCGACGGTGGAGCCGCCGGCCTGGGTGGGGGCGCTGCGCCCGTTGACCCGCCCGCCCACGGGTTTGGTGCCCGGTGGCTGGTGGCGGACCGCGGCGTCGTTGCTCTGCCGGGTGCGGATCCGCTGCGTGCCGCCGTCGCCACGTACCGCTGTGGCCAGCATGTCGTTGAGCGAAGTACGGAGCAGCGTCAGGCCGTCGACCAGGGCCCGGCGGGCCGCCGCCACCTCGCTGGTGACCACATCATCGCCGAACAACACAGAACTCATCCCGCCACCTCCGCGTGCCCCCAGACCGATCCGTCCCGGTGCTGCGGAGGGCGCGTACGACCTCCGGCATACCGGGCAATCTCCACCATAAGCCGCTGAACACCCATGAGGTACTCGTTCGGTGCGATAAACGGCACAAAGGCCTCCTCTGGCTGAGGGGTGTCGTCTCATGGCAAAAAGGGTGAGCCGACCCTGAGGACTATAAAGGCCCCAACTCACCCCGCGGTGTGGAGTCAGTTACACGCCGGACCGAAATGTTGCACCGGCACCCGTAGGTGTCGTCGCACACGTTGTGCGCTGGTCCGTGTACTGACCGAAAGTTTCGGACCCGCTCACCCGGGTGGGTGATGCCGATGTCACGTCCGTGGCGACGTCGTGTCAGGACGGTGAACGCGAGGGGTGGGCGCGCGGGCCGCGCTGTGGAAAACTCAGCCTCCGTGAACCTCGCCACACTGCTGCGCCAGCACGCCGCCGCGACCCCGGACCGCATCGCGCTGCGCGCGGGCGAGGAGAGCCTGACCTGGGCGGATTGGGACGCGCGGGTCGACGCCGCCGCGTGCGGCCTGGCGGCGCTGGCACTTGCTGCCTCGGCCGGGCATCCCGCGCGTGTCGCGATCGCCCTGCCCAACGGCCTCGACTTCGCCGTGACCCTGTTGGCCGTGCTGCGTGCCGGCCTGGTGGCGGTGCCCTGCAACCCCGGGTTCACCCCGCGCGAGCTGCGCCACGTGCTGGCGGACAGCGGCGCACAGGTGCTGGTCGCACCGCAGGAGCTGCTGGTCGGGGTGGAGGGTGCGGTGGCGCACCCGCTGACCACGGTGCCGGTGGCCGACGCCGCCCTGCCCGCTGAGGGCCCCGGCGACGACCTGGCACTGCTGCTCTACACCTCGGGCACGGAGGGCGCGCCCAAGGGTGCGATGCTGCCGCACACGGCGCTGCTGGCCAACCACCGGCAGCTGGCCGCCGTGGAGCCGCCGCTGGTCGGCCCGGACGACACGGTGCTGCTGGCGCTGCCGCTGTTCCATGCGTACGGGCTCAACACCGGCCTCGGCTCGGTGCTGTTCCACGGCGCGGCGGGCGTGCTGCTCGCCGACTTCGACCCGGCCGCCTCCGCCGCGCTGATCGCCGAGCACGGGGTGAGCGTGCTGGTCGGCGTGCCGCCGATGTTCCTGGCCTGGAGCGCGGTGCCGGACATCGGCGAGCGGCTGCGCTCGGTGCGGCTGGCGGTGTGCGGCGCGGCAGCGCTGGAGCCTGCCGCTGCGGCGCGCTTCACCGCGCTCACCGGGCACACCGTGCAGATCGGCTACGGGCTGACCGAGACCGCACCGGTGCTGGCCTCCACCGTCGCGGCCCCGTCGGCAAAGCCGGGCTCCATCGGCCGGCCGCTGCCCGGGGTCGAGCTGCGCCTGGTGAACCGGGCCGGGGAGGACGTGTGGCGGGGCGGGGAGCCGCTCGGCGCGGCCGAGGAGGACGACCTGGACCTCGACGTGCCCGACTCGCCGGGCACCGATCCCGGCGAGGTGGTGGCCCGGGGGGAGAACCTGTTCGCCGGGTACTGGCCCGACGGCCGGGGCGGCCCGGACGCCGACGGCTGGTGGCCCACCCGCGACGTGGCGTACGCCGACGGCGACGGGGACCTGTTCCTGGTCGACCGGCTCGGCGAGCTGATCCTGGTCAGCGGCTTCAACGTGTACCCGGCCGAGGTGGAGCAGGTGCTGCTGGCGCACCCGGGCGTGGCCCAGGCGGCCGTCCTGGGCGCGCCGCACCCGATGACCGGGCAGCAGGTCCGCGCGGTGGTGGTGCCCGCCCAGCGGGGCGAGGTCACCGCAGCGGAGCTGGCCGCGCACTGCGCACGCAACCTGGCCAGGTTCAAGTGCCCGAGCGAGATCGAGTTCGCGGAGGCCCTGCCCTACTCGGTCATCGGCAAGGTGCGCAAGGGCCTGCTGTGATACGCGGAGCCCGGTCCGCGAGAATGACGCCGTGACCCGACTGACCCTGTACACCCGGCCCGGCTGCCACCTGTGTGAGGACGCGGTGGCGGTGCTGGAGCGCATCGGCGAGCCGTTCGAGGAGGTCGACATCTCGGGCGACCGCGAGCTGGAGGCCGAGTACGGCGACCGGATCCCGGTGATCATGCTGGACGGCCGGGAGCACGGCTACTGGCGGGTGGAGGAGCAGCGGCTGCGCCGCGACCTCGCGGCCTGATCTCCGCGGCCGGGGCGGGGTGCCCTGAGCAGCGCTCACACGAGTAATCTGGCGCGATGAAGCGCGGCGCGAAGCACCTTGTCTGGGACTGGAACGGCACCCTCGTCGACGACCTGCACCTGGTCGTGAACTCCACCAACGTGGCGTTCGAGGCGGCCGCGCCCGGCCTGTCAGTCAAGGTCACCGCAGACGAGCACCGCCGCGACTTCCGCCGCCCTATCAGCGAGTACTACGGCTCGGTGCTGGGCCGCACGGTCACCGAGGCGGAATTCGTCCAGCTGGACCAGATCTTCCACAACGCCTACCGCACCGGCCTGGCCGAGCTGGCCCTGTCAGCCGGAGCCCGGGACGCGCTGCGGGGCTGGACCGGAACGCAGTCGCTGCTGTCCATGTGGTTCCACGACGAGCTGGTCCCGACGGTCACCCGGTACGAGCTGACGTCGCACTTCATCCGGGTGGACGGGCTGCCCGAGCGGCTGGGCGGGGAGCAGGCGCACAAGGCCGGCCACCTGAAGCGGCACCTGGCCGAGTTGCGACTGGAGGGCGCTGACGTGGTGCTGATCGGCGACTCGATCGACGACGCCGACGCGGCGGCGTCCGTGGGCGCGCGTTGCGTGCTCTACACCGGCGGCTTCACCGACCCGGCCAAACTGCGCACGTATGGAGTGCCGGTCGCGGACAGCCTGCTGGAGGCGGTCGCGCTCGCGGCGTGACGTTCGTCTCTGGATGACGGCACCCGAAGTCACTGGGAACCGCTTTGGGTGGTTAGCTCCTTTTGCGTGTGTTTGAGGCGAATCAGGCGGGCGTGTTTTGGGAGTGATTGTCGCTGTTGCGACATAATCGCGGAGCAGCGCCCATCCGGACGTCCGTCGCGAACCGCCTTTTCGGCGACTCTCCGTGACGGGCGGAGCGGCGTCGGGCCAGAGTGGGGGCACACATGCCGCGGGGGCATTCTGGCCGATTCGCGATCCCGGATGGGCGCGCTTTCAAGATCGCGATTTGTGCACCTGTTCACAAGCGCTTAGTCTGTTACCTCGACGTTCCCCGCTAGCACAGAGCCGTACGGCCATGTGATCTGGGGTCTAAGCCTTGTTCGGCACGGAGTCTCATGAGTCAGCAGCGCACCGGTCACGAAGCCGGTATCACCGGCCGTGTCGGCGCGGTCACGCCTTCGGCGGCGCTCGGCAGCCAACCGGATTTCCCGGACCTGCCCGAGGCCACGGTGGCCCGCCTGCCCGAGTACCTGCGTGCTCTGCATCACCTCGCCGAGACCGGGCACGACACCGTCTCCAGTGAGGGCCTGGCCACCGCTGCCGGCGTCAACTCGGCCAAACTCCGCAAGGACCTCTCCCACCTCGGTTCGTACGGCACCCGCGGCGTCGGCTACGACATCGAGCCCCTGGTCGGCCAGATCGAGTACATCCTCGGCCTGAACAAGCGCCGTGCCGTCGCCCTCGTCGGCGTCGGCAACCTCGGTCACGCGCTGGCCGGCTACGCCGGGTTCGCCAGCCGCGGCTTCCGCATCGCTGCGCTGTTCGACGCCGACCTGACCCGCGTCGGCGAGCTGATCAACGGGCTCGCCGTGCGGCACATCAGCGACATCCCCGAGGTGGTCAAGTCGGAGGCGATCTCCATCGCCGTGCTGGCCACCCCCGCCGGGGCGGCCCAGGCCGTCGCCGATCAGCTGGTCGCGGCCGGGGTCACCAGCATCCTGAACTTCGCCCCGGTGGTGCTCAACCTCCCGGAGCAGGTCGACGTCCGCAAGGTGGACCTCGCCGTGGAGCTGCAGATCCTCTCGTTCCACGAGCACCGCAAGTCGGCCCGCGGGGCCGAACTGGCCAAGGCGGTCGCCCTGGCCGGAGACCAGGCAGCGTCTGCCGCCCCGGCGGCACTCAACGGGGTCGAACCGGCCCGCCCGGCGGCCCGCGCCGTCGGCCGCGGCCGCGTGGCTCGTGTGATCGCTGAGGCGGGCGGGGCCATGAACGGCAGCCCGGCCGCACGAGGAGAGGTGGCCGCGTGAACCTCGTCGTGGTCGGCGCGTCGTACCGGACCGCGCCGGTGGAACTGCTGGAGAAGCTGTCGCTGGTCGAAGGCCCGCAGGCGCTGCCCCGGCTGCTGGCCGGCGGTGAGCTGGCCGAGGCGGTCGTGGTCTCCACCTGCAACCGGGTCGAGGTCTACGCCGCCGTGCCCGCGTTCCACGCCGGTCTGAGCCACCTCGGCGAGGTGCTGTCCGAGCTGTCCGGCGTGCCCGCCGAGCAGCTCGCGAGCACCCTGTACGTGCACCATGGCCAGGACGCGGTGCGCCACGTCTTCCGGGTCGCCGCCGGGCTCGACTCGATGGTGGCCGGCGAGGCGCAGATCCTCGGCCAGCTCCGCGAGGCATACCAGCACGCCACCGAGGCCGACGCGGCCGGCAAGGTGCTGCACGAGCTGCTGCAGCAGGCGCTGCGGGTCGGCAAGCGGGCGCACGCCGAGACCGGCATCGACCACGCGCCGCGCAGCATGGTCAGCGCCGCGCTGGACCACGCCGTCGCGAACTCCGCGGACTGCCACCGCTGGCTCGTGGTGGGGGCCGGGGCGATGGGCGCGCTGGCCGTCGCCGAGCTGACCCGCCGCGGCGCGGGCACGGTCACCGTGGTCAACCGCGGCCTGGACCGCGCGCAGCGGCTCGCCGACGCGTACGGCGCCACCGCCGCCCCGATGCAGCGCCTGCCCGAGCTGCTGGTCGACGCCGACGTCGTGATCACCGCGACAGCCTCGACCGGCCACGTACTCACCACGGGCAACGTCGGTGCGGCGCGCGCCGGGTCCGCCAAGATCCTGACTATCATCGATCTGGCGATGCCGCGCGATGTCGAGCCGGCCGTCGCCGAGCTTCCCGGGGTGCGGCTCGTCGACGTCGCGCGCCTGGGCACCGTGCTCGACCCGGCCACGTCCGGCGCGCCGGTCTGCCCCCGCTCGTCCGCCGACCGCGAGGTCGCGGCCGTGGAGCAGATCGTCGCCGGCGAGGTCGACTCGTACGCGAGCTGGCTGCGGGGCGCCGAGGTGGCGCCGACGGTCGCCGCGCTGCGGGCCAGGGCCGAGGACGTGGTCAGCGCCGAGCTGCGCCGCCTCGCCCAGCGCCGCAGCGACCTGACCGACGAGCAGCGCGCCGACGTGGCGCACACCGTGCACCGGATCGTGCAGCGGCTGCTGCACCAGCCCACCGTGCGGGTGCGCCAGCTGGCCGCCGAGCCCGGCGGGGAGGCGTACGCCAGCCTGCTGCGCGACCTGTTCGACCTGTCGGTGATCCCCGGATCGCCGGACCACACGACGGTGGCCGACGTGCCAGATTTGAAGGGGGGTGCCTGATGAGCCGTACCGGAGTGCTCCGGCTGGGTACGCGGGGCAGCGCCCTGGCGATGGCGCAGTCGCAGACCGTCGCGGATCTGGTGACCGCGGCGACCGGGCTGCCGGTCGAGCTGGTGGAGATCGCGACGGCGGGCGACCGCTCGTCCGCGCCCGTGCAGCAGCTCGGCGTGGGCGTGTTCGTGTCCGCGCTGCGTGACGCGCTGACCGCGAAGGAGATCGACTTCGCGGTGCACTCATACAAGGACCTGCCCACCGCGCCCGCCGACGGCCTGTCCATCGCGGCCGTGCCCGAGCGGGCCGACCCGCGCGACGCCCTGATCGCCCGGGACGGGCTGACCCTGGCCGAGCTGCCCGCCGGCGCCGTCATCGGCACCGGCGCGCTGCGCCGCATCGCGCAGATCAACGCGCTGGGCCTGCCCGTCACCACCGTGCCGATCCGCGGCAACGTCGACACCCGGCTGCGCAAGGTCGCCGACGGCGAGCTCGACGCGGTCGTGCTGGCGCGCGCCGGCCTCGCCCGGCTGGGCCGCGCCGGTGAGGTCACCGAGATCCTGGACCCGATGCTGATGCTGCCCGCGCCCGCCCAGGGCGCGCTGGCCGTCGAGTGCCGGTCCGCAGATGCCGACCTGGTCGAGGCCCTCGCGGCCCTCGACCACCGGGCGACCCGTGCGGCGGTCACCGCCGAGCGGGCGCTGCTGGCCGCGCTGGAGGCAGGGTGCAGCGCACCCGTCGCCGCGCTGGCCGAGACAACCGAAGACGACGAGATCTACCTGCGCGGTGCGGTGATCAGCGTGGACGGGCGGTTCGCCCTCCGGCTGTCGCGCACCGGAACGCTCGCCGAGGCCGAGCAGATCGGGCGGGCCCTGGCCGCCGACCTGCTCGAAGACGGTGCCGAGAATGTACTTGGGAGTGCAGAATGACCCGCACCCGTAAGCCCGCCGGGCACGTCGCGTTCGTCGGGGCTGGACCCGGCGACCCGGGACTGCTCACCCGCCGCGCGTACGACACGCTGCTCGAAGCCGACCACATCGTGTACGACCGCAGCGTGCCCGACGCGCTGCTTGACACGCTCAAGGCCGAGACCGGCGACCTGACCGAATACAGCCCCGCCGAGGGCGTGCCCGGGGACGTGGCCAAGGTGCTGCTGTCCGAGGCGCGTTCGGGCCGCAACGCGGTGCACCTGGTGACCGGTGACCCCTTCGGCCACGACGCCGTGGTCAAGGAGGTCCAGGCGGTCGCCCGGACCAACGTGCGCTTCGCCGTCGTGCCCGGCGTGCCCCAGGCCGCCGGTGTGGCGACCTACGCGGGCGTGCCGCTGACCGGCGTACGCACCGCCGCCGACGTCGACGACGTCACCACGCTCGACTTCGACGGGCTGGCCGCCGCGGTGCGGCACGGCTCGGTCGCGCTGGCCGTGGACGCCGGCGACCTCGCCTCGGTGCGCGACGGCCTGCTGGCCGCGGGCGTCGACGGGACCGCCCCGGTGGCGATCACCGGTGACGGCACGGGCGACACGCAGTACACGACCACCTCGTCGGTGGACAGCTTCGTCGCCGCCGCGCTGGGCTTCTCCGGCCGGGTCGTGGTGACCGTCGGCGGCGGCGTCCAGCACCTGGACAAGCTCGGCTGGTGGGAGCGGCGGCCGCTGTACGGCTGGCGCGTGCTGGTGCCGCGCACCAAGGAGCAGGCGGGCGTGATGAGCGCGCGGCTGCGGGCGTACGGGGCCATCCCGTGCGAGGTGCCGACCATCGCGGTCGAGCCGCCCCGGACCCCGGCCCAGATGGAGCGGGCGATCAAGGGCTTGGTCGACGGCCGGTACGCGTGGGTCATCTTCACCAGCGCCAACGCCGTGCGCGCGGTGTGGGAGAAGTTCGGCGAGCACGGCCTCGACGCCCGGCACTTCGGCGGCGTCAAGATCGCCTGCATCGGCGAGGCGACCGCCGAGGCGGTCCGCTCCTTCGGCATCCAGCCCGAGATGGTGCCCGCGGGCGACCAGTCCAGCGAGGGCCTGCTCGCCGAGTTCGCGCCGTACGACGAGATCTTCGACCCGGTGGGCCGGGTGCTGCTGCCCCGCGCCGACATCGCGACCGAGACGCTCGCCGCCGGGCTCACCGAGCGCGGCTGGGAGGTCGACGACGTCACCGCCTACCGGACCGTGCGCGCCGCGCCGCCGCCGGAGGAGATCCGCAACGCCATCAAGTCGGGTGGTTTCGACGCGGTCCTCTTCACGTCAAGCTCCACAGTCCGCAATCTCGTCGGTATCGCCGGCAAACCGCACCAGCGTACGGTGGTTTCGGTGATCGGCCCGAAGACGGCCGAGACCGCACTGGAGTTCGGTCTGCGCGTCGACGTGCAGCCCGAGCACGCGTCCGTCCCCGACCTGGTCGAGGCGCTCGCGATGTACGCCGTCGAGCTGCGCGAGCGGCTCGCCGCGATGCCGGCCAAGCAGCGCCGCGGCTCGAAGGTGCAGGGCCCCACCGCCCTGCGCTTCCGCTGAGCCGCGGCACCGCGTGATCGAAGTGTCCTCGACGTCGTTGTAGCAGCGTCGGGGACACCTCGATCACAGCAAAGACAGGGAGCGCGTGATGTCCTTCCCGAACGTGCGGCCGCGACGGCTGCGCACCACCGCGGCGATGCGGCGGATGGTCAGCGAGACCCGGCTGCACCCGGCCGAGCTGATCCTGCCGCTGTTCGTGAAGGAGGGCCTCGCCGAGCCCCGCCCCGTGAAGTCGCTGCCCGGCGTGCTCCAGCACTCGCGCGAGTCGCTGCGCAAGGCCGTCGCCGAGGCGGCGCAGGCCGGCATCGGCGGGGTCATGCTGTTCGGCATCCCGGCCGAGAAGGACGCCGTCGGCTCCGGCGGCATCGACCCGAACGGCATCCTCAACGTCGCGATCCGTGACGTCGTCGCCGAGGTCGGCGACAGCGTCGTGGTCATGAGCGACTTGTGCCTGGACGAGTTCACCTCGCACGGCCACTGCGGCCTGGTGCGCCCCGACGGCTCGGTCGACAACGACGCGACCCTCGCGGCGTACGCCCGCATGGCGGTGGCCCAGGCCGCCGCCGGCGTGCACGTGGTCGGCCCCTCCGGGATGATGGACGGCCAGGTCGCCGTGGTCCGCCGGGCCCTCGACGAGGCCGGCTACCGCGACACCACGATCCTGGCGTACGCGGCCAAGTACGCCTCCGCCTTCTACGGCCCGTTCCGCGACGCGGTCGAGTCGTCGCTGGACGGCGACCGGCGCACCTACCAGCAGGACCCGGCGAACCTGCGGGAGTCGCTGCGCGAGGTCGCGCTCGACGTCGCCGAGGGCGCCGACATCGTCATGGTCAAGCCCGCGCTGCCCTACCTCGACGTGGTCGCCGCGGTCCGCGACATGGTCGACGTGCCCGTCGCCGCCTACCAGGTCAGCGGCGAATACGCGATGGTCGAAGCGGCCGCCGCCAACGGCTGGATCGACCGCGACCGGGTCATGATGGAGACCCTGCACTCCATCCGCCGCGCCGGCGCGCAGATGATCCTGACCTACTGGGCCACCGACGCCGCCCGCCGCCTGCGCGCGGACTTCTAATACACCTCGGGCGGCTCCGGGTCGTTGCGGTACTTCTTCACCCGGACCTCCCACTGGCTGCGCCGCCGCTGCGCGTCGCGCCGCGCCCGGTCGCGCAGGAACGTCTCCGGCGGCCGGGCCAGCCCGTACTGATCGGCCCACCACTCGCCCGGCCGCGGATCGAGGACCAGGTCCAGGTGCGAGGGGTAGCGGCGTTCCGCGCCGTCGCGCAGCTCCTGGTCCCGCCGGTCGCTCATCGGCATCAGCACGTGCCCGTCATCGTCGACCACGGTCAGATAGTGCGCCGTCGCCCCCATGAGCTTGGCGAAGGCGACGAGGCTCGGCCACAGCTCGCCGGCCTCGATCCGTCCGACCGTCGAAGCGTGCAACCCCGCACCTTTGGCCAGTTCGCGCTGGCTCAGGTCGGCGCGGCGGCGGGCGGCCCGGATCAGCCCCACGACCGGGAACGGCGTGCCGGGCAGGCTTTCCTTACGAGGACGCGGCATAGCCGCCAGCCTCACCGCCAAACCGGGGACTTGCAACCGCCGATCGCCGAACCTGTGGACAAACACCGGCCCTGTGGATAACCGCGGCTCGGTTCTCCTCATCCGCCCAGCTCAGGTGTCCCTGGCGAACGCATTTGCTCTGCACCCAAAGCCTTGCTCTGCACCCATCGGCGCAACAGCCGGAAGTTGACGACCCCGTTGCGTATGTGGGTGCAGAGCAAGCAAATGGGTGCAGAGCAAATGCGTTCGGGGCGTAGGCCTGAGCTGGAAGGACGGACCGGCGAAACGTACAGGCGATCGCCAGTTGGGGGCACGAAGTCTGGCTCGGCCTCACGTTCTGCACGCCTACGGCGATGATGACCCCGCACCGAGGCCGACAGCGCGGGACGTCAGCTGCAGCAGCCGCCACCGCAGCAGCCGCCGCCGCCACCGCCGGACGGCGCGGGGATCGCGTCGCCGCGGCCGGAGAGGCCGACGGTGGTCAGCAGCTTCACGGTGTCGTCGTGGCCGGCCGGGCAGGGCGCGGGGTCACCCGCAGCCGCCATCGGCCGGTTCACCTCGAACGTGTCGCCGCAGGCGCGGCAGCGGAAGTCGTAGCGTGGCATCGGATCAGCTTATGCGGAGGTTGGCGGCCAGTTCCACGACGTCGCCCTCGTACTCCAGCCACTGGCGGTCGGCGACGAAGCCGAGCTCCTGGTTGACCTTGATGAGGGGTTCGTTGACCGCCGCGTTCCAGGTCTGCACCTCGGTCAGGTTCGGCTCGGCCGAGCGCAGCTCGAACAGCATCCGGGCCTTGATGGCACGGCCCACGCCGTAGCCGCGGTGGCGCGGCACGACGACGGTGTCGTACTGGTCGGCACGGCCGGGGCGCTGGGCGGGCACCACGACCTCGGTCAGGCCGGCGACCTCGCCCGTCTTCTCCTGGACGGCGACCACGATGTAGAGCTTCAGGCCCCGGGCAGCCAGGGTGTGCAGGCTGGCCAGCAGCCGCTCCGGCTCGTAGGAGCTCGGACGCAGCTCCAGGTCGCCGAGGTCGTAGTCGTCACGCACCTCGGCCTTGGCGGCCGCGTACGGCGCGATCAGGTGCTCGGGCGGCCTGTCGGCGTAGAACTCGATCTGGTAGCCGGCGCCGACGCCCGCGGCCATGTCGCCGAGGGAGAACCAGTCGACCGTGTCGAGCCGCAGCACGCTGCGGATCTCCGTGAACGCCAGGGTGAAGCCGTGCGCCTGGTAGAAGTCGACGGCGGACGTGGCACCGGCCACCTCGACGCCGAGCGTGGTGAAGCCCTTGCGCAGGGCGACCCGCACCTGCTCGGTCAGCAGCGCGCGGCCGATGGCCTGCCGGCGCGCCTTGGGATGGACCAGGATCTCGACGACGCCGATGTCGCCCAGCAGGATGATGCTCCCGGCGGCCAGCGGGGCCACACCGCGCGCGGCGTCGCCCTCGTTCTCCTCGACCAGCCACATCATCTTGCGTTCACCGGGCATGGTGACCGCCAGGTAGTCGCGCATCCGGCCGTCTTGCCACAGGGGATCATCAGGTAGGTCGACCGCGGAAACCTCATTGAGGAGTGCGACCAGAGAGGTGATCTCAGTGGCGGCGGCGGTACGGGGATCCCATTCGCGCACCTTCACTTGTCCAGCTTGCACACTGCGCCCCCGAAACGGAAGGGTCCCACCTGTCATCGTATGCAAACCATTACTCTGAGTGGCGTTCAACGACGCAGGCAGTGGCGGACGGTAGTGTTATGGGCCGTTTCGCTGAACTGTGCGAGACGTCCGGTGGATCAGGTCTGACTGCTACGACCGTACGCCTGCGCGGTGTCGTACACCTTCTGCAGGTACACCCCGACGTTGTTGTACGACAGGACCACCGATTTCCAGTTGGCCACGACGGTCAGGTCCTTGTTCGGCGCGCAGAGGTAGTAGGCCGCGGACAGGGCCGCGTCGTCGAGGTCGTGCGGGTCGACGAGCTGGTCGTTGTCGGCGTCCACCCCGTAGGTCGTCCACGTGGTCGGGATGAACTGCATGGGGCCGACCGCGTGGTCCCACTTCTTGTCGAGGTCGAGCCGGCCGGCGTCGGTGTCGTTGATCTTCTTGGTGTTCTTGGTGCCGTCCAGGGCGGGCCCGACGATCGGGGGCAGCGCCTTCGCGTCGTCGCCGAGCTTCGCGCCCTTGGTGCGGCCGTGATCAGATTCGATCTTGCCGATCGCGGCGAGGGTGGTCCACCGCAGCTTGCACGACGGGCGGGTCGACGTCACCACCCATTCGGCGTACGCATACGCCTCCAGAGCCGTCACCGGGACGTTCACCTTGGCCGAGGTCGCCTCGGCCCAGCGGCGGAACGCGGCGGCCGGCCGGGCCACCGGGCTCGGCGCGGCGGTGGCCGTGGGGAGCGGTTCGAAGCTGGGGCTCGGCGTCGCGCTCGCGGGCGCCTCGCTCGATACCGAAGGTGACGGCGCGGGCGCGGCCTTGGCTCCGACCAGGGAAGGGATCAGCAGCGCGCCGGACGCGCCGGCTGCGGCGACCAGCAATGCGAGGGTGACGCCCGTGGTGGTGAGCCGGCCGACCGGGCGGCGCGACTGCCGCCAGACCACGCGGCCCGCGTCCATCGCCGCCGAACGCAGCCGCACCATCGCCACCCCGACCGAGATCGCGGGCGCCGCCTCGGCCCCCGGCGCGATCGCCGCGTCCGGCGCGGTCGCAGCGTCCGCGGTGTCCGGCGTGGTCACAGTATCCGGCCTGGTCACGGCATCGCCGTCGGCTTCGGCCGCTGTCGCGGCAACGGTTTCCGCGTCCTGCGGCGCCACTGCGCCGACAGCATCCTCGGCGGCCGGCTTCCGAGCCCGCGCCGCCGCTTCCGTGGTGTCCTCCCCGTCCCGCACGGGTCGAGTATGCCTCGCGCGCGCCGCATTGTCGTGCGCACGCCGTGTCCGTCGGCGACGGCTCGGGTGATCCGGTTGTGACCTCAAGGCCCACATCCGCCCTGCGGTGTCGTCGTTACGACGGTTGCAAGCTCGACACGGCACTGATCGGCTTCACCGTTCGCGGACGGCGACACCCTCGGACGGCTCGATCAACCCGTTCTCACGATGTCCTGTGCAGGTGGGGGTACGGCAGCATGAACCGCGACTTCCAGGGGGGCGGAGGTTATCCGCGCGTGCAGCAGCGTACACATCTGCCTCGTGGGCAGGTGACGTTCTTGTTCACCGATATCGAGGGCTCGACCCGACTGGCCCAGATGCTCGGTGACGGCTACCGGCCGGTGCTCCACGAGCACCGGCGGGTGCTGCGTGCCGTGCTCGCGGCGGCGGGCGGTGTGGAACTGTTCACCGAGGGCGACTCCTACTTCTTCGCCTTCGCCGACGCCTCGACCGCGGTGGAGGCGTGCGCCTGCGCGCAGCGTGCGCTCGAAGCCCACACGTGGTCCGATCCGCAGGCGCAGCCCAAGGTGCGGATGGGGCTCCACACCGGATTCGCGCAGCCGCACGGCGGCGAGTACGCCAGCCCCGAGGTGCACCGCGCGGCCCGGGTCGCCGCGGCGGCGCACGGCGGGCAGATCCTGCTGTCGGCGTCGACCGCGCAGGCCGCGTCCCGCCTGCCCGACCAGGCCTGGCTGCTGGACCTGGGCCTGCACCGGCTGCGCGGCTTCGACGGCCGCGAGCGCCTGTTCCAGCTCGTCGCACCCGAGCTGGAACAGCACTTCCCCCGCCCGCGCACCGAACGCACCGCACCGCACAACCTGCCCAGCCCGCTGACCTCGTTCGTGGGGCGGCATCCGGAGCGCGTCGAACTGGCCGACCTGCTGTCGGCGCACCGGCTGGTGACCGTGGTCGGTGCGGGCGGAGCGGGCAAGTCGCGGCTGGCCGTGGCCGTCGCGCACGACCTCATCGAGTCCTATCCGGACGGCATCTGGAGTGTCGACATCGCCGGTGTCACCGATCCGGGACTGCTCGCCTTCACCGTCGCCACGGTGCTGGGGCTGCGCCCGGAGCCGGGCCGCCCGGTCGTCGAGACGCTGGTCGAGCATGCCTCGACCCGCCGCCTGATGCTGCTGCTGGACACCTGCGAGGCGCATGTGGGCGTCGTCGCGCCGCTGGTGGCCCAGCTGCTGGCCGGCGCGCGCGAGGTGACCGTGCTGGCCACCAGCCGGGAGCCGCTGGGCATCGCGGGTGAGCTGGTCTGGCGCATCCCGCCGCTGTCGCTGGCGCCCGCCGCGGGTGGTGGCGTCAGCGACGCTGTCACGCTGCTGGCCGAGCGCACCGCGGCGGCCCGGGGTGGGCGCGCGGTCGAGCCGGCCGAACTGGCCGACCTGGCCCGGGTGGCGGCCCGCCTGGACGGGCTGCCGCTGGCCATCGAGCTGGCCGCGGCCCGGCTGCGGGTGCTGTCCGGCGGTGAGCTGGCGGCCCGGCTGCACGCCGAGCTGACCGCGGAGGAGAGCGACCCGCTGCAGGCCCTGGACGCCGGGCCGCCGCACTCGGGCGCGCACGCCCGGCACGCCACCATGCAGGCCACGGTGACCTGGTCCTACCGCACCCTGCCGGACGACGCGGCGCGGCTGCTGCGTTGGCTGTCGGTCTTCGCCGGGCCGGTCGGCCTGGCCGGGGTGGAGTCGCTGATGGACGGCGACCCGCTCGGTCCGCTCACCGTGCTGGTGGACAAGTCGCTGGTGCAGGCCGAGCCGGGCGCGCACGGCACGACCTACCGCATGCTCGACCCGATTCGGGGCTACGCCGCCCGGCGGCTGGCCGCGCACGGCGAGGAGGCGGCCGCGCGGGACCGGCACGTCGCCTGGGCGCTGCGCGCGCTGCAGGCGGTCGGGCGCGGGCCGGACGAGCAGCCGGTGACCCTGTCGCTGTACTCGATCGACCCGCTCATCGCCGAGCTGCGCGCCGCGCTGCGCTGGTGCGGCACGGGCGGCAGCGCCCGCTCCGGGCTGCAGCTCTCCTGCGGGCTCGACCAGTGGTGGCGGGAGCGAGGGCTGGCCCGGGAAGGCCGGCTGTGGCTGTTCCGGCTGTACGCCCGCCTGTCCGAGACCGGCGAGCGGGTTCCCGACGCGGAGCTGGCCCGCGCCTACCACGCGCACTCGGGCCACGCCGCCGTCGACGGAGAGTTCGTCGAGGAGCTGCGGTTCAGCCGCCGGGCCGAGGCCGCCGGCCGGCGGGCCGGGGATCCGGGCCTGCTGGCGCGGGTGCTGGCTGGGCGATCGGGCGCGCTGCGCGACGCGGGCAAGCCCGACGACGCCGAGCAGGCCTGCCGTGAAGTGCTCGCCTGGGCGACCCGGTACGACGTAGCGCCGGACGCGCTGTTCGCGGTGTGCAACCTGGCCGAGCTGCTGTGGTTGCGCGGCGCGCTCGATGAGGCCGCCACTCTGCTGGCCGCCTCCCGCCAGCTGGAGCAGCTGCGCCCGGCCGAGCGCGGGCGGCGCACCCTGGACCTGCTGCTGGGCATGGTGGCGCTGCGCAGGGGCGACCTGGTCGCCGCGCACGAGCACCTGACCGTGGCGCTGCGCTCGCGCATGGCGTACGGCTTCCACGGGCGGGCCTGCGTGGCCGTCAAGGCGATGGCGGCCCGGTGTGTGCAGGGCGGGGACGCGACGACGGCGGCGACGCTGTTCGGGGCGGCCGAGTCGACGACGGTACGGCTGCACTGCGGGCCGGGCATCTTCGCCTCGTACTGGACCGCGCAGCAGGAGGCCGCCCGGGCCGCGCTCGGCGACGCGGTGTTCGACGAGGCGTACGCCCGCGGCGCGGCGATGTCGCTGGGGGAGACGGCGTCGCTGGCGCTGGCCGTGGAGCACCCCGATCTCGCGGTGGACTCCAGCCGCTTCGCCGAGCTGCCCAGCGGCTCCTGAACAAACAGACCCCTGACGCAGTCCTGCGCAGCCTTCCCGGAGACGGATCGGGAAGCCTGCGCAGGAACCGCGGGAGCGGGCGTCGTCAGTCGTTCTCGGCGGCGCGGCGCAGCGCGTCGTCCTTGAGCTTCTGTGCCTTGGCGATGTCGGTCTGGCTCACCGCGCCGACGCTGCCGAACTGCTTGACGGCCTGGTAGTAGGTCCAGGCGAGGCTGGTGCAGGCGGGCCGCACGACGACGTTGTACGTCGCGCACTTGCGCTTGAGGTCCTCGTAGAAGGCGCTGTCGATGCGGGCCTTGTTCGCCGAGAACTGGCCCATCGCCTTGTAGTTGCGGTAGTTGAAGTCGTGCCGGTGGCAGGACAGCTTGAAGTCGAAGCCGAGCGGGTTGTCCGGGCTGCTGGAGCAGTAGTCGGTGCTCCAGTCGAAGGCGTACGCCGCCCACGCGCCCTGGTTCTGCCGCGCGCTGTTCCACGCGTTGTAGCTGCTGACGCTGGTCTGGCTCCAGCTGGACATCACGGAGAGCTTCTCGGCGGGGGTGACCGCCGCGGCCGGCGAGGAGATCGCGAGAACGGCGATCATCGCGGCTGCGGGGGCGAGCAGCATGCGCAGGCGGGACATGGCTTCACCTCGGCGAATAGGGTTCGTCAGGGGTTCAACGAGCCGGTGGCCCGATGCGGGGGTGAGCATCGGTGGAGCTGAATGTAGTCGTTGCGCCCATGTTTCGGAAGTGTTGATTTTTCAGGCGCTGCAAGGGGATGCAACCCCGCTGCCCGGCGCTTACGTCCCCTGCCTGGAGACGACGGGAAGGGACGACGTGAACCGCGAGGACGAACCGGAGTACCGGGAGTACGTGGCGGCACGGCTGGAGAGCCTGCGGCGCATCGCGTTCCTGCTCTGCCACGACTGGCACGCCGCCGACGATCTGGTGTCGACGGTGCTGCTGAAGCTCTACCGGTCCTGGTCGCGGGTCCGCCGGGCGGACAACGTCGACGCCTACGTGCGCGGCATGCTGACCAACGCCTGGCTGGACGAGCGGCGGCGGCCGTGGCGGCGCGAGCGGCCGGAGGCGTTACTGCCCGAGGTCGCGGCCGCACCGGACGAACCGGGGGACCGCAGCGGCATCGGCCGGCTGCTGCGCTCGCTCGGTCCACGGCAGCGGGCGGTGGTGGTGCTGCGCTTCTACTGCGACCTGTCGGTCGAGCAGACCGCGAGCCTGCTCGGCATCTCCGAGGGAACCGTGAAGAGCCAGTCGGCTCGGGGGCTCGAGACCCTGCGTGGCCTGGCAATCGAGGCGAATGCAGAGGGACGGCTATGAACGACTACCGAGACACCCTGGACGAGTACGCGGGCACCGCCCCGCGTACCGCCATCGACATCGACGACCTGGTCCACCGGGGCAGGCGGGCCCAGCGGGGCCGCCGGATCGCGGCCGCCTCGGGGGGCCTGCTCCTGTCCGCGGCGGCGATCCTGTCGACGGTCAGTCTGCTCGGGCCGGCGGCGCACGGGCCGCAGTTGCCGGTGGCGGCCTCCACGGCAGCCTCCGCACCCGCGTCGGCGGAGATGCCGGACCAGCGGGCGCAGCGGCTGCTGGAGGTGCTCAAGGCGGCGATCACCCGGGAGGCCCCCGGGGTGACGGGGTTGGAGACGCTGCGCCGGCAGATGCACGTGTGCAGCCCGGGTGCGACGCCGCCCGCAAGGCTCGCACCCTACGACGCCGCGACGTTCGACACGGCCTGCCCGGCCGATTCCAGGCTGCACCGGCTGCGCCTGGAGAACTTCGACTGGCTGGGGCAGCTCACCATCGGCGAGGTCACCACGACGGTGCGCATCCACGTCGGTGCGGTTCCCGCCGAGGACCCGTCAGGCGAGCCGGAGCTGATGCCCGAGCTGGGGCGCAAACTGCCCGGTGGCGGTGCGGGGGTGCCCAGCGCGCCGGCCGTGGCGGTGATGGCCAGCGAGGTGGTGGTGCAGGCGGTGAAGCCGGACGGGACGCTGTTCTTCGTCGGGCACCCGGAGAAGCACACGCTGCCCTGGATCGAGCTGTGGAAGGCCGTGGCGGTGGACCCGGCGTTGCACCTCTGACCCATACGGGAAAGGGCGCCCGCCGGGTCTCGGCGGGCGCCCTTCACTGACGCGCACGCGAAGGGGTGCGTGCGCTACCCCCGGATCAGGGGACGAAACGGGCCGGGCTGGGCAGGCTCTCGTTGTAGAGCCGGTCCAGCGAGGTGACGAAGTACGTGTAGCGCTGGCCGGGCACCGCGGTGGTGTCCGTGAACTCGGTGCCCCGGGTCGTCGCGACCAGGTTCGTCGCGTCGGCGAAGTCGCAGGCGCTCGGCAGGATCCGCAGGCCGTTGACGCGGTAGACCGCGTACGACGCGGCCTGGCCGAACGGGCCCGCCCCGTCGGCCAGCGGCTGCCACTTCAGCGCCACCCCGGCGTCGCCGCGGTCGGCCTTGGTGACGACCGGGAACAGCAGCGGCTTGCTGGGCAGGTGCGACATGGTCGGTACCAGGGCCGGCTTGCTGTAGTGGTCGGCGGCGTACACGTCGGTGGCGCCGATCCGGTTGGCCCGCACCTGCACCGCGCTGAAGTGCACGTTTCCGGCGACGTTGTAGTCGCGGTTGAAGGTGAGGTGCTTGCTCATCTCGGTCGGGTCGAACCAGGCGGCCGGCTGCCCGGCCGTGGCGATCTTGTAATCGGCCTGGCCGATGTAGAGCTGCGTGTTCGTGCCCGCGACCACGTCGGACCACCACGGCACGAGCTTGGCGTAGTCGGCCACGGCCAGCCCGATGTTCCAGTAGATCTGCGGCACGATGTAGTCCAGCCAGCCCTCCTTGACCCACTTGCGGGTGTCGGCGAAGTTGGCGTCGTAGGACTGGGTGCCGTTGGTCTCCGAGCCCAGCGGGTCGGCGGCCTTGTTGCGCCAGATGCCGAACGGGCTGACCCCGAACTTCACCCACGGCTTGGCGGCCTTGATGCGCTGGCTCATCTCGTGCACCAGCAGATCGATGTTGTTGCGCCGCCAGTCCGCCTTGCTGGCGAAGCCGGCCCCGTACTGCTCGAAGGTGGCCTGGTCGGGGAAGTCCTGGCCGGCCGCCGGGTACGGGTAGAAGTAGTCGTCGAAGTGCACGCCGTCGATGTCGTAGTTCTCGACCGCGTGCATCATCGCGTCCTGCACGTACTGGCGTACCTCCGGGATGCCCGGGTTGTAGTAGAGCCGGCTGCCGGCCGCGTTGACCGGGTAGGCCAGCGCCCAGTCCGGGTGCACCCGCGCCGGGTGGCCGGGGGCGAGGTTGTTGACGTCGGTGCCCGCGCCCAGACCGCTGGCGCTGGTCGGCATGGAGATGCGGTACGGGTTGAACCAGGCGTGGAACTCCAGGTTGCGGGCGTGCGACTCGGCGACCAGGAAGGCCAGCGGGTCCCAGCCCGGCCCGACGTTGTCGCGCTTGCCGGTCAGCCACTCCGACCAGGGCTCGTAGGGCGAGGGCCAGAACGCGTCCGCGGTGGGGCGGATCTGCACCACGACGGCGTTGTGGTTGAGCCGCTGGGCGAGGTCGAGCCAGCCGCGGTACTCGGCCTTGAGCTCCTCCTCGGCCTTGCCGGGGGCGCTCGGCCAGTCGATGTTGACCACGCTGGCGATCCACATCGCCCGCAACTGCCGCTTGGGCAGCGCGGGGTTGAGCGTGCACTCCGTCGCGTCCGGCGCGGCCGCCGGCGCAGAGGACAGCGGGTCTGCCTGCGCGCCGCCGGGCACCAGCAGCGCGCCGAGCAGCGCTGTCGCGGCCGCGGCCGCGATCAGTCTCATGCGCATGAGAATTCCTCCAGTAGCAATGTGCAGTCCGAAGAAAACTTTCATTCTCCGGCCAAGAACGCAAGTGGCTCGATGGGTACGGTTCCCGAGGACTTCTCATCTGCCGCTACCATCTGGCGAACGGTGACAGCGTGTCGCCGGCCACACGTGGGGAGTTGACATGTCCTACTCCGACTACGGTTCGCGGCGCGACGAGCCGGAGGGTCACCCGACGGACCCGTGGCGGCGTTCGGGCGGGGACGACGGGCACGGCCAGCCGCCGTCGGCCCCGACCTCCGGCACCAATGGCACATATCCCCAGCAATACGGCTATCCCCAGCAAAACAGTGGTTATCCACAGCAGTCGGGTTATCCACCGACCGGAGGTTATCCACAGGACGGCGGGTACGCCGGATCCGGCGGTTACGGCGGCGGGCAGGCTCAGCAGGGCCCTGGCGGATACCCCTCCCAGGGCGGATATCCGCAGGCAGGGGGCTATTCGCAGCAGGACCGGCCGGGTGCCCAGGGTGGTTATCCACAGCAGGGTGGGTACGGTCGCCAGGACGGCGGTTACCCACAGCATGGTGATGGTTACCCACAGCAGGGTGGGTACGGCCAGGGCGGATATCCACAGCAGGGTGGGTACGGTGCACAGGCCGGTCAGGGCGGCTACCCGCAGCAGGGCGGTTATCCCCAGCAGCAGTCGTACGGTCAGCCCGCGGCCTATGGCAGGCCCGCGGGGCAGGGCGGCTACCAGGACGGCTACGCCCAGCAGGGCGGCTTCCTGGGCGACGTGAGCGTCGACGACGATCCGTTCGCCGGCCACGAGCCGCGCAGCAAGCGCCGCTACGAGCCCGATCCGCCGTACAAGAAGTCCCGCAAGGGCCTGTGGATCACGCTCGTGGTGCTGCTGGTGCTGTGCGGCGGCGGAGCCGGCGGCGGCTACTTCTTCCTCAAGGACTTCATCAGCGAGGCCGCGGACACGGTCGAGCAGGCCGCGAGCATCTCGGTGAAGGAGCCGACGCAGCTCGGCGGGCGGGAGAAGAGCGCCGAGCCCGACCTGGTGAAGGCGGCCGACGAGCTGAAGACCCAGATCTCCAAGGAGATGCCCGGGGCGACCGCCTCCGTGGCGGCCTTCTACGGCGACGTGAAGTCCAAGAACATGGCGATGGTCTTCGCCATGGCGATGATCAACCCGAAGCCGGACGTGGCGTTCGACGAGTTCACCAAGTCGATGACGGAGGGCTCGAAGATCACCGAGCAGTGGGTGGCGGTCGAGCCAGGCCCGCTGGGCGGCATCGCCAAGTGCGCGGCGCTGACCATGGACAGCAGCCAGGTCGCCATCTGCGTCTGGGCCGACAAGGGCAGCCTGGGATCGATCATGTACTTCGACAAGAAGGTCGCCGACGTGAAGGCCAAGTTCGCCGCCGAGCGCGGCCAGCTGGAGACCAAGACCGAGCCGGAGTCCTGAACCACGGCAGACGAAAACGCCGCCCGCGATCGGTCACGGGCGGCGTTTTCGCATGTCAGCCGGTTACAGGATGGTCCAGGTGTCGCCGGAGTTGAGCAGGGCGGCCAGGTCGGCCTCGGGCTCGCCGGCCTTCGCCTTCGCCGCGTCGAGCTGGTTGCGCACCAGCTCGTCGTAGGACGGGCGGCGCACCGAGCGGAACACGCCCACCGGGGTGTGCCGCAGGTCCGGCCCGGCCAGCCGGGACAGCGCGAACGCGTACGCCGGGTCCTCGGCGTGGGCGTCGTGTGTGAGCACCTCGCCCGCGTCGACCTTGTCCGCCTCGCTCACGGCCAGGCCGAAGCTGCCCGCCGGGTGCGTGACCACGTGGGAGCCGTCCTTGCCGAACGTGATCGGCTGCCCGTGCTCCAGCCGGATCAGGTAGGCGTCGCGCGTCTCGGGGTCCTTGAGCACCTCGAACGCGCCGTCGTTGAAGATGTTGCAGTTCTGGTAGATCTCCACGAACGCCGAACCCTGGTGCTCGGCCGCCTGACGCAGCACCGACTGCAGGTGCTTGCGGTCGGAGTCGATGGTGCGGGCGACGAACGAGGCCTCCGCGCCCAGCGCCAGCGAGATCGGGTTGAACGGCGCGTCCGAGGAGCCGGTCGGCGTCGACTTGGTGATCTTGCCGATCTCGCTGGTGGGCGAGTACTGCCCCTTGGTCAGACCGTAGATCTTGTTGTTGAACAGCAGGATCTTGATGTTGACGTTGCGGCGCAGCGCGTGGATCAGGTGGTTGCCGCCGATGGACAGCGCGTCGCCGTCACCGGTCACCACCCACACGGTCAGGTCCGGGCGCGACACCGACAGGCCGGTGGCGATCGCCGGGGCGCGCCCGTGGATCGAGTGCATGCCGTACGTGTTCAGGTAGTACGGGAAGCGCGAGGAGCAGCCGATGCCCGACACGAAGACCGTGCGCTCGCGAGGGATGCCCAGCTCGGGCAGGAAGGTCTGCATCGCGGCCAGGATCGCGTAGTCGCCGCAACCCGGGCACCAGCGCACCTCCTGGTCGGACTTGAAGTCCTTCGCCGACAGCTGGACCGGCACCGCGTTAGACATTCTTGATCACTTCCTCGAGCATGGTCTCCAGCTGGGTGGAGGTGAAGGGAAGCCCGCGCACCTGGTTGTAGCCGACGACGTCGATCAGGAAGCGCGCCCGGATCACGTGGGCGAGCTGGCCCAGGTTCATCTCGGGGATGACCACCTTGTCGTACGACGCCAGCACCTCGCCCAGGTTCTTCGGCAGCGGGCTGAGGTGCCGCAGGTGGGCCTGCGCCACGTTCACCCCGCGCTGGCGCAGGGCCCGCGACGCCGCCCCGATCGGGCCGTACGTCGAGCCCCAGCCCAGCACCAGTACCTTCGCCTCGCCGGACGGGTCTTCGACCTCGATGTCCGGCACGTCGATCGCCTCGATGCGGGCGGCCCGGGTGCGCACCATGAAGTCGTGGTTGGCCGGGTCGTAGGAGATGTCACCGGTCTTGTCGGCCTTCTCCAGGCCGCCGATGCGGTGCTCCAGTCCCGGCGTGCCCGGCACGGCCCACGGCCGCGCCATGGTCTCCGGATCGCGCAGGTACGGGTAGAACTTGCCGTCCTCGCCGTTCGGGCCGCTCGCGTACTCGACGCGCAGGTCGGGCAGCTCGCTGATCTCCGGCAGCAGCCACGGCTCGGAGCCGTTGGCGACGTAGCCGTCCGACAGCAGGATGACCGGGGTGCGGTACTTCAGCGCGATCCGGCAGGCCTCGATCGCGGCGTGGAAGCAGTCCACCGGGGACTGCGCGGCCACGACCGCGACGGGCGCCTCGCCGTGCCGGCCGAACAGCGCCATGTTCAGGTCGGCCTGCTCGGTCTTGGTCGGCAGACCCGTCGACGGGCCGGCCCGCTGCACGTCCACGATCACCAGCGGCAGCTCCAGGGCCACCGCGAGCGAGATCGTCTCGCCCTTGAGCGCCACACCCGGGCCGCTGGTCGTGGTGATGCCCAGCGCGCCGCCGTACGCCGCGCCCAGCGCGACGCCGATCGCGGCGATCTCGTCCTCGGCCTGCACCGTGGTCACGCCGAGCTTCTTGTGCTTGCTCAGCTCGTGCAGGATGTCCGACGCCGGGGTGATCGGATAAGCCCCCAACAGCACCGGCAGCTTCGCCTTCACGCCCGCGGCGACCAGGCCCAGGGCGAGCGCGGTGTTGCCGGTGATGTTGCGGTAGTTGCCCGGGGCCATCTGCGCCGGCGGCACCTCGTAGCGCACCGCGAAGCCCTCGGTGGTCTCGCCGAAGTTCCAGCCCGCGTTGAAGGCGGCCTTGTTCGCGGCGACCAGCTCGGGGCGGGCGGCGAACTTACGCTCCAGGAAGTGCATCGTGGACTCGTGCGGCCGCGAGTAGAGCCAGCTCAGCAGGCCCAGCGCGAACATGTTCTTGGCCCGCTCGGCGTCCTTCTTGCTCACCGGGTGCTCGGCCAGCGCGCCTACGGTCATGCTGGTCAGCCCGACCTTGTGCACGTCCCAGCCGGCCAGCGAGTCGTCCTCCAGCGGGTTGCTGTCGTAGCCGACCTTGGCCAGGTTGCGCTTGGTGAACTCGTCGGTGTTGACGATGATCGTGCCGCCCTTGGGCAGGTCGGCGATGTTCGCCTTGAGCGCCGCCGGGTTCATCGCCACCAGCACGTTCGGCGCGTCGCCGGGCGTGAGGATGTCGTAGTCGGCGAAGGCGACCTGGAAACTCGACACGCCGGGCAGCGTGCCGGCGGGCGCGCGGATCTCCGCCGGGAAGTTCGGCAACGTCGAGATGTCGTTGCCGAGCTGGGCGGTCTCCGACGTGAACCTGTCGCCGGTGAGCTGCATGCCGTCGCCCGAGTCACCCGCGAAGCGGATCACCACCCGGTCGAGCTGGTGGATCTCCTTGGCGGGATGCCCGTGCTCGCTGAGCTGACCGGCCTGCCCGGCGCCCTCACGATGTTCGGCCACTGGACGCGACCTCCTGCTGGGGTGGTGTGCTGTTACGTCTCGATTAAGGTCAGCCTACGTCGGAGGTAGGGAATAGCGTTGACACGGCCCCCCCGGTGAATCCATGCGGAACGTGATAAAGACGACAGCACTTTGGGAGACGGGTCGCGCATATCACTGGTCCGTCCCACAGAGTGGCATCGCAGCGGCTATTCGGCGAACAATGTGCCATTCCACGCGTACGTCCGGTCCGTGCCGACGCCGCCGGACGCCGGGCCCGACGAGACGCGCAGGCCTTCGGCGGTCACCCGCCAGTGGCTGACGGTGTGCCCGGCGGGGGTCGGCACCCTGGCCACGGCCAGCCAGCCGTCCGGGGCGGTGTCGAAGACGACGAGGTTGTGCCCCGGCTGCACGTCGGACGTGGCATTCGGCGTGTCGTCGGGCGCGCATGCCACCAGCAGCACCAGATACGGCCGCCGGTCCGGCAGCAGCCGCGGCAGGTAGGGGCCATTGGAGGGCGTGCCGGGCACCAGGCTCCACTCGCGGTCGCCGGCCGCGGCGATGCCCTCGGCGTCGAACACCGGCCGCACCGGCCCGCTGGGCGCGGGCAGCCCGGCGCAGTCCACCTGGTCCGCGATGCCGGTCAGGTCCAGGCGGCGGCCCTCCACCGTCGGCAGGACCGGCGGGTATTGGCTCGACACGTCCTGCCCGGCGAACGCCTTGCCGGTCCAGCGGAACCCGTATGCCATGCCCATCAGGTAGTCCCGCGGCCCGGTGTGCCACGGGTGCATCTCGGTGTAGAGCACCTGGTCGGCCACCCAGACGCTGGTGAACAATGCGCCCCGCTCGCCCGGCAGGCCGAGCGCGCGCAGCGCCCCGTCCGTCGCCCGTTCCACCACCAGCAGGCGCGAGGAGCCGTCGCCACTGTCCTCCTCGCCCGACAGGCAGTAGGCGTGCAGCACCGCCTCGGCCGCGCCGTCCCCGGTGAGATCGCCGTAGGCGGCCGGTTCGCGGTCCAGGTAAAGCTGCGGCCAGCCGCCGCCGCTGGTGATGACCGGTTCCCCGGTGCGCCCGTCGACCTCGCGGAAGGTCAGCCGCCCGGAGGGGCACCCGGGTGAGGCCGGGACGGTCACCACGGCCGTGCGCCAGTCGACGTCCAGGATCGGGTCTCCCGCGTCGACCGGGCGCACCGGTCCCGGGCTCGGCGGCGGCGCGCTGGGCAGGGACACGCTCACGCTCGGGCTCGGGGTCTGCGCCGGAGGTGGCGGCTGGTGCCCGCCGAACCGGATCACCTGCAGCGCGAACACCGCGACCAGCGCGCAGGCGGCCGCGGTCGCGGTCGCGATCGCCCCACGGCGGCGGCGGCGCTGCCGGTCGCCGCGCTGCCGCACGTCCTGCGGGGGCACGGGCTCGCCGCCGGCGCCCGAGTGCTCGCCGAGCAGGGCCGCCAGTTCGGTGCGCCCGCGGTGCAGCCAGGACTTGACCGTCCCGGCGGGCACGCCCATCTCCCGGGCCACCTCGGCCACCGGCAGGTCGACGAGGTGGTGCAGCACGATCGCCTGGCGCTGGTCCATCGGCAGCGCGCGCAGCGCGGTCACCAGTGCCACGTGCTCCGGATCCGCCGCCGGCACCTCAGCGGGACGCTGGCGCACCAGGTGCGCGGCGGCCACCCTCAGCTGGCGCCAGCGGGACCGGGCCAGGTTGACGGTCACCCGGTACACCCAGGCGGGCGGGTTGTCGTAGCGGGAGATCTCGGCCCAGCGCTGCCAGGCGCGGCAGTACGCCTCCTGGGCGAGGTCCTGTGCCTGCTCCCGGTCGCCGGTCAGCCCGAACGCGACGGCCACGGTGCCGGCGTAGTGCGCCTGGTAGAAGGCGTCGAAGTCGGCGGCGTCGAGGGCACGCCGGGCAGCGGGTCGCGGCGTGCGGGCAGACAGCGGCGCGGGCGTCGCCGGGGGCGGGACGGACATCGTCATGCAGGGTCACACACGATGCCCCGCCGCCCGGTTGCATGAATCCCAACTGTTACCGCCAGACGTTAGGCTGCGGTCGTGAACGGTTACCTCGACGCGTACGCGACGGTGGCGTTGCTGCTGCTCGTCGGTGTGCTGATCATCGGTGGGGCGTACACGGCGAACCGGCTGCTGCGCCCGTCGCGGCCCAGCGCGGCCGAGGGCAAACTCGACACGTACGAGTGCGGCCTCGACCCGGTCGAGGGCGGCTGGGCGCAGATGCAGATTCGTTATTACGTCTACGCGTACCTGTACGTGCTGTTCGCCGTCGAGGCGGTCTTCCTGTTCCCATGGGCAGTCGTCTATGTCAAGGCGGGGCTCGCGGTGGTCCTGGAGATGGCCGTGTTCGTGACCGTGCTGGCATTGGGCCTGCTCTACGCCTGGCGGAAGAACGCGCTGCGCTGGCTCTGACCGCGTGCGCATTTCGGTATCCGCCCGGCCGAGCGCTGCGCTACCCGCCGGTAATGAGCCGGATGGATCCCGTGCCACGGGCCGGACAGCTCGGGTGGCAGGGTCGCGCTGGAGCGCCCTTCGTGCCACGATCGTGGGCATGGGCAACGTGCTGCTGCTGATCGTCGTCGCGCTCACCGTGGGCGCCGTGGTGTTCGGGGTGATGACGCTGGTCACCGGGGGTGACCCAGGTCTGGCGCCGGCCGAACCGGACGAGCGAGCCACTCCGCTGCCCGCCGACCGCCCGCTCGTCGAGGGCGACGTGTCCCGGGCGACGTTCGACCCGGCCTGGCGCGGATACCGGATGGCGCAGGTCGACCAGACGCTGCGCCGGCTGGCGTACGACATCGGCTACAAGAGCGAGCTGATCCAGGTGCTCGAAGCCGAGGTCACCGCGCTGCGCGAGGGCCGCGTCGAGGACGCCGACACGCTGGCCCGCGCCCGCGCCAGTGCGCTGGGCGTGGTCACCGCGACCCCCGTCGACGAGAACACCATTGACGTCACCGACGAGACCCCCGTCGAGGACGCCGCCCCGGCCGAGCTCGACGCGACCGCCGAGCAGACCGGCGACGAGCCCGCCGACGAGGTCGACCAGGAGACCGACCCGGCCCCCGCCGTGGTGGGCGAGGCACCGGCCGGCGAGCCGGTCCGGCGGTGACGGCGGGCGATCCCGCCGCGCCCGGCGCGGGTGAGGTCACCGCGACGATCATCGTGGCCGCGCCCGCGGAGCGGGTGTTCGCCGCGTTCATGGCGTGGGAGCGGCAGAGCGACTGGATCCCGCTGACCAAGGTGCGGGTGGTCGAGGGCGACGGCGGCGAGGGCACCGTGATCGAGGCGATCACCGTGGCCGGCCCGGCCGTGCTGCGCGACGAGATGCGCGTGGTCAAAGTGGACCCGCCGTACGAGGTGCGGGTCGTGCACCAGGGCAAGGTGCTGCGGGGCCCCGGGGTCATGCGGTGCACCCCGATGGCCGGCGACCGCACCCAGGTGGTCTGGCACGAGTGGTTCCACCTGCCCGGCGGCGTCGCGGGCCGACTGGCCTGGCCGCTGCTGTGGCCCGGCTCCAAGGTCAGCCTCAAGCAGGCCCTGAAGCGCTTCGCCAAGATGGTCGAGTCCGGCCGCCTGCCCTGACGGCTCCATGATCGCCCGACTTGCCTGGCAGGTGTGCGAATGGGCGTCCAAGATACGCACGGTTGCCCGGCAAGTCGGACGATCTTGAGAGGTCACTCGATCCGGACGGCCCGTGGGGCGGCCGGGGAGGGGACGGGCCTCGGGGCGGGCAGCGCGCCGGGGGACCAGCCGGGGCCGCGGAGCAGGGTCGGCAGCCATTCGCGTACGCGGCGGGTGCGCAGGTCGCGGAAGATGGCGGCGTACTCGTGGTAGGCGACGCGCAGCGGGTTGTAGGTCGTGATGTTCTTGGTGAGGCCGTAGATCGGGCGCTCGGTCTCCGGGGCGAACGAGCCGAACAGGCGGTCCCAGATGATCAGGATGCCGCCGAAGTTGCGGTCGAGGTAACCGCCCTGCGAGGCGTGGTGCACCCGGTGGTGCGACGGGGTGTTGAAGACGAACTCGTACGGCCGCCACATCTTGTCGATGCGCTCGGTGTGGATCCAGAACTGGTAGACCAGGTTGATGCCGCCGCAGAAAGCGGTGATCGCGGGGTTGACCCCGACCGCGGCCAGCGGCAGGTAGAACAGGAACCCGGTGAAGCCGGTCCACGACTGGCGCAGCGCGGTGGACAGGTTGAACGTCTGCGACGAGTGGTGCACCACGTGCGAGGCCCACAGCAGGCGGATCATGTGGTGGCCGCGGTGCGACCAGTAGTAGCAGAGGTCCTGCGCGATGAGGAACAGCGGCAGCGCCCACCAGTGGAACTCGATGCGCAGCGGCGTGAGCAGGTAGATCGCGCTGGTCGCGGCGGCGGTGCCGATGCCCCAGAGCACGTCCCAGCCGAGGCTGCCCAGGCCCATGCTCAGGCTCGTCGCGGTGTCCTTGCCGCCGTAACCGACCTCGTCGTCGTCGGGATGGAACCAGTAGGACACGCGTTCGAGGACCATGAGCAGAATGAACAGCGGCACCGAGTACAGCACCACCGGTGGGAAGGCCGGGAGCTCCATGGGTTCCGAAGGCTATTCGCGTTCCAGTAAGGGGGCAAGAGGGTGAGCGACCTCATCATGGGCGAGGACGGGCTGGCGCGTTGCGCGTGGTCGGCCGGAGCGCCGGAGTACCGCGCCTACCACGACCAGGAGTGGGGCACCCCGCTGCGCGGCGACGACGCGTTGTTCGAGCGGGTGAGCCTGGAGGCGTTCCAATCCGGCCTGTCCTGGATCACGATCCTGCGCAAGCGGCCCGCGTTCCGGGCGGCGTTCGCCGGGTTCCACCTGGAGAGCGTCGCCGCGTTCGGGCCGGCCGACGTGGAGCGGCTGCTGGGCGACGCCGGGATCGTGCGCAACCGGTCCAAGATCGAGGCGACGCTGCACAACGCGCGGGTCGCGCTGGAGCTGCCTGGCGGCCTGAGCGCGCTGCTGTGGTCGTACGCCCCGGAGCCCGGCAGCCGCCCCCGCCCCGCCGGACGGGCCGACGTGCCCGCCACCTCCGCGGAGTCCATGGCGATGGCCAAGGACCTCAAGAAGCGCGGGCTGCGGTTCGTCGGACCCACTACCGCGTACGCGCTCATGCAGGCCACCGGCATGGTCGACGATCACCTGGCAGGCTGCCACGTCGCCGCGCGAACGCTGTGATGGGATGAGCGGGTGAGCGGGAAGTGGCTGGTCAGTGTGGCGTTGCCGATCGAGGCGGAGTCGGCGGAGGAGGCGGTCCGGGAGTACTGGCGGTATGTCACCGAGCTGGGCCCGGACGAGTTGCCCGCGTACGTGTCCCCGGCGGGGGACGAGCTGCAGATGACGGCGTACGTCACCGACGGCGTCGCCCCCCTCGACCCTGAAGAGGACTAGCGGCCCTCGAACACCGGCTTGCGCTTGTTGACGAAGGCGTCGGTGGACTCGCGGTGGTCGGCGGTGCCGCCCGAGCGCTGCTGCGCCGCCAGCTCGACCAGCAGGGCGTCGGCCAGCGTGCCGGTCGCGCCGTGCAGCAGCTCGCGCTTGATCTGCCCGTACGCCACCGTCGGGCCGGCCGCCAGCCGGGCCGCCAGCTCCTGCGCCACCGGCAGCACCTGCTCGTCGTCCTCGGTGAGCCTGGTCAGCAGCCCGAGCCGCTGCGCCTCGTCGGCCTTCACCGGCTCGGCGAGCAGCAGCAGCTCGGCGGCCTTGGCCGCGCCGACCATCCGGGGCAGGGTCCACGACACGGCGGTGTCGGCGGCCAGGCCCACCCGGGCGAAGGCCATCAGGAACGACGTCGACGGGCCGCCGACGCGCAGGTCGGACAGGAACGCCAGGCCCGCGCCCGCGCCCGCGGCCGGTCCGCGCACCGCGGCGATCACCGGTTTGGGCAGCTCGGCCAGGGCCAGGGCCAGCGGGTTGTAATGCTTCTCGACGGTGTCCAGGGGAGCCTTGCCGCCCATCGCGGCCATGTGCTCACGCAGGTCCTGCCCCACACAGAAGCCCCGGCCCGCGCCGGCCAGCACCACCGCGCGGCACGCCGGGTCATCGGCCAGTTCCAGGAACGTCTCCCGCAGCGCCTCCTTGAGCGCGATGTCGAGCGAGTTGAGGGAGTCGGGGCGGTTCATGGTGACGGTGACGACGCCCTCGGCGCGGTCGACGAGCAGCGGTGCGGACATCAGCTCTCCCTGAGGCAGTGGTCGACGAAACGGTCGGCGGCGGGCCGCAGCCGGGCGGCCTGCCGGTCGAAGAAGGCGGCCGCGGCGGTGCCCGGCCAGTCCGGCGGCAGCAGCGAGGCGGGCAGCTGCGGGTCGCGGAACAGGAACGCGCGCCAGGCGTGCACCAGGGCGCACCGGGCCGCGTACGCGGTGCGGTCGTCGGCCAGCCGGGTGATCGCGCCGACCACCGGCGTGAGCTGCGCCACGAACCCGGCGTACGAGGCGCCCACGGCCGGCACGTTCCACGCTCTCATGATCAGCTCGCGGGCGCCGGTATCCCCGCCGGTGTGCGCCGCGGAGAAGCGCTCGAAGCGCACCCCGGCGTCGGCCAGCAACTGGTCGACCTCGCCCGCGGGCCGGGCGGCCAGCCAGACGCCGGTCTCCAGCCGCCCGTAGCCGAGGAAGGTCAGCTCGGCGGCGAGGCGGTCGCGCTCGGTGCGTGCTTCCGGGGCGGAGATCACCAATAGGTCGAAATGCCCGTCCCAGGAGCTGCGGCCGGTCCGGTAGATGCGGGCGGCGGCCTCGTCGAGGCGGCGTACGGCTCGCGGGGTGAGCTGGTAGCCCGGTCCGGCGGGCAGTCGCACCGGGGCGAGCCATCCTTGTCGCACCATGCGGGACACCGCGGTACGTACTGCCGGTGCGGCGATTCCCAGCGGCGCGAGCAGCCGGATCAGGGCCGCGATGGTGGCCCGGCCACCACGTTGCCGCAGGTGATCGCCGTAGAGGTCGAAGAGTGCGGAACGGGCCTGCATGAGGGGTGATTGTGACAGATGTGAACTGTGCTGGCGAGATGATGTCACACCGTGACCGGCCCGGTTTGGGCTTAGCGGAGTCCATCAGGGAAAATCATTGGTCGGCACCCGTTCGTGTGGCCCCACCCAACCACACGCGGTGTGCCGGACGGCGTACGAAGACGGCGCGTCGCGGGCAGGCTGCATCGGCAGCCGTCGCGAGGTTTCGTCGGCGGAGCAGGCGGGGAGACCCGCCAAGTCTTGCATTCCACCCGGGTGCAGGTCTGGCAAGTCTGAGGGGAGACACACATGGCGGCGATGAAGCCGCGGACGGGCGACGGTCCGCTGGAGGTCACCAAAGAGGGCCGGGGAATCGTCATGCGCGTGCCGCTGGAAGGCGGCGGGCGGCTTGTGGTGGAGATGACACCAGACGAGGCCACCGCTCTCGGCGAGGCCCTCAAACTGGCCGTCGGCTGACATCGGGACCGGCCGGGCACCACCCCGGCCGTCCAACCCATCCCTCGCGGCATCACGTGCCACGCCCCGCGCGTGGTGCGCAGCCACCACACCCCCATTGCATCACCCACTCCTGACCAGCGGGCACGTGTCCTGGACCCCGGTATGTCGCGCGGCGGCGCGGCTCCACCGGGGCGGCACGGGCCGCACCTCCGTCGCGGTCGGCGCCGGAGGTGGCGCGATAGGGTCAGGCGGTCGGCGGCCGGTGGGGCGTCGGCGGCACAGCCAGTGAAGGGGCAGGGATGATCTCGATTCGACTGGACGGCGCGGCGGATCTCGCCGGAACCGTCGCGTGCCCGGTGGGCACCGCCGAGGGCGAGTCCGCGGCGGGCACACCGCTCGCGGTGCTGCCCTCCGACGTCGCCGCCGAGGTGGACGCATTCCTCGCCGCGACCGAGCACAAAGGCTCGGCCGGGGCCCTGCAGACGCTGCCGCGGCCGCTGCGCGAGCCGTCGAAGGTGCTGCTGGCCGGGGTCGGCTCCGGTGACGAGGCGGGCTGGCGGGCGGCCGGCGCCGCGCTGGCCCGTGCCGCAGCCAAGGAGTCCGTGCTCACCGTGCTCGCTCCCGCCGACCTGACCGACGCGGCGCTGCGCGGCCTGGCCGAAGGCCTGTGGCTGGCGTCGTACCGGTTCCGCGTCGCGGCGGAGAAGCCCGAGGCCGCGCCGAAGCTGGCCGAGGTCGTCGTCGCCGTCGAGGCCACCCCCGAGCGGGCGGCCGCGCTCGCGGCCACCCGCATCGTGGCCGGGCACACCCGGTTCGCCCGGGACCTCACCAACACCCCGTCGCTGACCAAGACGCCGGAATGGTTCGTTCGCCAGGTGCGCGAGCGGGCCCGCGACGGCGTGACGGTCACCGTGCGCGAGCGCGAGCAGCTGGAGGCCGAGGGCTTCGGCGGCATCCTCGCCGTCGGCGGCGGCTCGGTGAACGAACCCCGCCTGCTGGAGCTGAGCTGGTCGCCCGCGGACGCGACGACTCACGTGGTGCTGGTCGGCAAGGGCATCACGTACGACACCGGTGGCATCGACATCAAGCCCAACGACGCCATGCAGCTGATGCGCAAGGACATGGGCGGCGCGGCCGCGGTCGTCGGCGCGCTGCTCGCCGTCGCCGACCTGGGCCTGCCGGTGCGCGTCACCGCGCTCGCCCCGCTGGCCGAGAACATGGTCTCCGGCAGCGCCTGGCGCTCCGGTGACGTGGTCACCCACTACGGCGGGCTCACCTCCGAGGTGCGCAGCACCGACGCCGAGGGCCGGGTCGTGCTCGGCGACGCCATGGCCTACGCGGTGGAGAACCTCGGCCCCGACCTGCTGATCGACCTCGCCACGCTGACCGGGGCCTCCCGGATCGCGCTCGGCAAGAAGACCGCCGCGCTGTTCAGCGCCAACGAGGAACTGATCGGCGGCTTCACCGCGGCCGGTGCCGCGGCCGGGGAGCCGGTGTGGCGGCTGCCGCTGGCGGAGGAGTACGCCGGGGACGTGTCGTCCGACATCGCCGACCTGGACAACGCGGCGGGCAACCCGGGGACCATCACGGCCGCGCTCTACCTGCGCGAGTTCGCGGGCAGCCTGCGCGACCGGTGGGTGCACATCGACATGTCGTCGCCGGCCTGGTCCGCGTCCCCGGACGCCGAACTCACCAAGGGCGCGACCGGCTGGGGCGTACGCACCCTCGTCCGCTGGCTCACCACCGTCTCCTGACCCGCCGCGCTCCGCGCGCCCGCGCTCCGCGCCCGCACCCCGCTTCTGATCGACGTTGGCCTATCACATCGAATCCGAGTAGCGATTTTTCGATGTGATAGGCCAACGTCTATGCAAAACGGGTCGGTCAGGCGTCAGGCCTTGACGGCGGAGAGGAGGCCCTCGCCCAGGGGGAGCAGGGCGGGGTGCCAGAGGTCGCTGTCGCGGACGGCGTACGCCAGGTCGCGGACCGTGAAGACGTCGCGGCCGCTGGTCAGGACGCCGTGCAGGACCACCACGCCGCCGGGACGCAGCAGCCGGGCGGCGGCCTCCATGAACGCGGCGTACTCGGTCGGGTCGGCGTCGACGAAGATCAGGTCGTAGGCGCCGTCGGCGAGCCGGGGGAGCACCTCCAGCGCCCGGCCGGTGATCACCCGGGCCCGGGAGGCGGAGAAGCCGGCCTCGGTGAACAGCCGCCGCGCCATGCGCTGGTGCTCGGACTCGCGGTCGATGGTGGTCAGCACGCCGTCGGCGCGCATCCCGCGCAGCAGCCACAGGCCGCTGACCCCGGTGCCGGTGCCGATCTCGACGACCGCCTTCGCGGCACAGGCCCCGGCGAGCATGCGCAGTGCCGCGCCGACCGCCGGCGCGACCGGCTGCAGACCCACCTCGACGGCCAGTCCGCGGGCCGTCTGCGCGATCACGTCTTCGGGGACGAACGACGCGATGAAGTCGCCTGCGCTACCGGGCTGGCGATGCAGCGTCGTCATGGGGCACCTTCCGTGAACAGTGATTTTTCACGTTGAAACCGTGCCATCCTGAAACCGGGAACGGGACGGAGGGCTGGTTCAGTGACCGACGGCTGGGGTTATCGCCGGCCGGATGACGACGACTGGACGGCAGCGCAGCAGACGCCGCCGGCCGTCGCACCTCCGGCGTCGTTTTGGTGGTCCGATGCGCTCAACGATCCGTGGCGCGATCCGCACTCGCCGGTGGCGCTCGTGCCACCCGCCGAGCGCGCGCACGCGCCCGAGCCGGAGCCGTTGGCCGAGCCCGACCATACCCGACGTCGTACGTTGTGGACAGTCGCCGGAGCGGCCGTCCTCGCGGGCGTACTGGCCGGGGTGCTCGGCGGCGCGATGGGCGTGCGCTTCAGCGACGACCGCCAGACCGCCCGCTCGATCCTCGGTTCGACCGCCTCCCCGCCGCAGCGCGCCCCCGAGTCGCTGGCCGCCGTGGCCAGCCTGCTGCTGCCCAGCGTGGTCACCGTGCGGGTGCCGGTGGACGGCAGCGTGTCGCTCGGCTCGGGCTTCGTGGCCAGCGCCGACGGCCACATCATCACCAACGACCACGTGGTGTCCGGCAGTTCCGGGGTGGTGAGCGTCATATTCGACGACGGCACCAGCTCTCCGGCGAAGGTGATCGGCTCCGACCCCGAGTCGGACGTCGCGGTCCTCCAGGTCAAGCGGCCGGAGCTGCACCCGGCGATGCTGGGCGACTCCGACGCGGTCGCGGTGGGCGACGCCGTGGTGGCGATCGGCTCACCGCTGGCGCTGCGCGGCACCGTCACCGCGGGCATCGTCAGCGCGCTGGACCGCCCCATCGCCACGGACGCCGAGAACGGCACGACCAGGTACTACGCCGCGATCCAGACCGACGCCGCGGTCAACCACGGCAACTCGGGCGGCCCGCTGGTCGACGCCGCGGGACAGGTCGTCGGGATCAACGCCGTGATCAAATCGATGGCGGGCAGCGAGGAGTCGGCCGGCAACATCGGCCTCGCCTTCGCTATCCCGATCAACCACGCCCGCCGGGTCGCCGAGGAGATCATCTCCGCGGGCCGGGCGCACCGTACGGTGATCGGCGCGGAGGTCGAGGAGTCGTTCCGCGGCCCGGCCGGCGGGGTGCGCCTGGGCGAGGTCACGGCCACCGGACCGGCCGCCGAGGCGGGCCTGCGCACGGGTGACGTGGTGACCAGCTTCGACCGCCGGCCGCTCAGCGAGCCCACGGACCTCATCGCACTTGTGCGGAAAACTGCACCGGGTGAGGTGGTCGAAGTGACCTACAAACGGGGTTCTACCAGCCACAACGCTGCCGTGACACTCGTCGCTGACGCCGACTGAGGGGTGGCCTGTCCGGCCGTCGCACACGTACCCTTGCGACGGCGGCCACAGTCGGGAGGTAGCGGTGTTCGAGAACCTGGGCACACCGGAGTTCATTGCGCTCCTGCTGCTCGCGCTGTTGATCTTCGGCGAGCGGTTGCCCAAGGTCATCAGTGACGGCATGCGGATGCTGCGCGGCCTGCGCGCCATGGCGACCAACGCCACCGGCGACCTGAGCAAGGAACTCGGCACCGACATCAAGCTCGAGGACCTCAACCCGAAGGCCTTCGTCCGCAAGCACCTGCTCAGCGAGGAGGACGAGGCCGCCCTCCGCAAGCCGCTGACCGGCATGTACGACGAGCTCCGGGGCGAGCTGAGCAACGCCGGCAAGCTGGCCGCCGAGACCAAGGCCAACGTCAACGCCATGGCCTCCGCCACCCCCACCGGCGCATCCTCGACCCCCGCGACCCCCATCGCGGCCCGCTTCGACGACGCCACCTGACCCACCCCGTCCCACCGGGCGCCGGGACGTCCCCGCCCTTACTGCGACAACTCTTAAAGACTCGCGGCCTCAGAGAGCTTCTGAGGC